>JANYGM010000134.1 GCA_025362415.1 bacterium | reverse complement strand
TGTTTTTTTAGGTTTGAGGTGTGAAGTGTGAGATGTGAGGTGTGAGGTGTGAAGTGTGAAGTGTGAGGTGTGAAGTGTGAAGTGTGTAGTGTGAAGTGTGTAGTCAAATGTATTTCACTACTCACTATTTCACTACTCACTCAACACTCAAAACATAGTGGACAAAATTAACCTTATTTTCCCTTATTCTCCATTTTTTCTGCTTTTGTGCGTCCTTGTGGGCGTAGCGTATGCGTGGTTACTTTACTCAAAACAGTATAATTGGTCTAAAAAAGTCAATTATACGCTGGCAGTTTTGCGTGGCACTTTCGTAACGCTTATTTGCTTGCTTTTGCTTGCGCCAATAGTGAGAAAAATCAAAAATGATGAAGAAAAACCAACTATTGTTTTTGCAATAGATAACTCTGAATCTCTCAAAATGTCGGCTGATACAGCTTTTTTGAAGAAAAAAATGCAAGAAATCAATAATATCAAAGATAAATTAGAAAAAAATGATATTTTGACAGACGTACAGTTTTTAGAGGATAATTCTGCGAGTAATTCTACCAAAAATAATCTTCTCAATACTAAATACAACCTTCAAAGCTCTAATTTGGGTAAAATTTTGTCTGATGTAGAAAGCAATTACGAAAACCGCAACCTTGACCGCATTGTTTTGGTGTCTGATGGTATTCATAATCAAGGCGTTTCTCCAACTTTCCAATCTTATAATAATCCTATTATTACGGTTGGTTTGGGAGATACTATTGCTAAAAAAGACCTCAAAATACAAACGCTTTTCTGTAACAAATTAGCGTATTTGGGTAATGATTTTCCTATTGTGGCAGAAATCCAAAATAATGGTTATGATGACCGTATTGTGGCAGTTTCTTTGTTACAAAATGGCTCTGCTATCTCTACACAAAATATTCGTATCAAAAAAGATGATATTTCAGAAGTGAATTTTGTGGCAAAAGCAGCCCAAAAAGGACTTCAAAGGTATAGCGTTTCTGTGCAGGTTTTGGAAAACGAAATAAGTACACAAAACAATGTTAGAGATGCTTATGTAGAGGTTATTGATGGAAAAGAGAAGATTTTACTACTTGCCTACGCACCTCACCCAGACCTAAAAGCCTTGCGTGCTATCATTGAAAAAAACGAAAATTATAGCTTTGAATTGTGTGTAGTGGGCATTCATACGCCAAAAGAAGCTCGTTATGATTTGGTGATTGCGCATCAAATCCCTGATTTGCAAAATGGGGGTACTGATATTCTTTCAAAATACAAGAAATTGGGTGTACCAGTTTTTTACATTTTGGGCGAACAGAGTAATTTGGGGGCATTTTCTGCGCAAAATGATGTGATTACTACTTCTGCACGCACAGGGCAAAGTGATAATGTTTTGGGTGCTTTTAATCCTAATTTTACGAAATTTAGCTATAATGTAGAGGCTTTGAGCATTTTAAGCAAACTTCCGCCCTTGAGTGTGCCTTATGGAGATTATCAGACCAAAAATAATAGTGATATTGTTCTTTTCCAGCAAGTTGGGAGCGTTATTACTAAAAAACCTCTGCTTGCTATCAATAGTAACAAAACTTCAAAATCTGCCGTACTTGCAGGTGAGGGTTTGTGGCGTTGGAGACTTGAAGAATATGATTTGACAGATAAGCAAGAAGTTTTAGATGATTTTTTTCTTAAAATAATACAATTTTTATCTTCAAAAGAAGATACTAGAAAACTAAGAGTTTTCACGACTGAAAATGAGTATTTATCTTATGAAAAAGTCGTTTTTGAGTCGGAATCTTATAATGATGTTTTTGAGAAAATCTATAATACAAAAGTAAATTTAAGTATTGTAAATGAGGCTGGGCAAAGTTTCCCTTATAATTTTGTGATAGCGCAAGGAAGTAGTCGTTTTGAGGTTTCTGGGCTTCCAAAAGGCGTTTACCGCTACAAAGCATCAGCCAATATTTTAGGAAAATTAGAAGTGGCAGCAGGAGAATTTACTATCAAAGATTTGCAATTAGAGGCACTTAATACCACAGCAGACCACCAACTTTTGCGCCAACTTTCAGACCAAACACAAGGTAAGTTCTTTCATATCAACCAGTTAGAAAGTTTGGAAAAAGAACTTTTATCAAAAAGAAAACCAAACAAACTTACCAGCACAGAAGAGATGTTAGAAATAATCCATTTACGTTGGTTATTTTTCTTAATTGTGCTTTTAGCGTCTATTGAGTGGGTTGCTAGAAAATATTTAGGAAGCTACTAATTGGAGGTACGAAGTTTGAAGTACGAGGTACGAAAATAAAATACAGATTACAATTATGTATTCTTCTGGTGTGAAAAGTTTTTACATAAATCCTAGTTCTAATTTTGCGACCTCGCTCATCATTTCTTGCGTGTAGGGAGGTTCAAAAGTTAGTTCTAATTCTACCTCATTTACGCCTGCAATGCCTTTTAATTTTTCTTTTACTTCTTCTGGTAATTGTTCCGCAGATGGACAATTAGGTGAGGTAAGTGTCATCTGGACATAAATATTATTGATAGGAAATACTTTCAAATCATATATAAGCCCCAATTCCCACACATCAACAGGGATTTCTGGGTCATAAACGGATTTTATAGCTTCTATTGCTTGTTCTTTTAAATCTAAAATTTCTGTAAGCATCTTTTTGATATATGATGTATGATGTGTGATATATGATGTAAATACAATTTTTTTACAACAATAATTCATAATTCATAACTTTAAATTCGTACTTCGTACCTCAAACTTCGTACTTTTCCTAGTACAAGGCTCTAAATTTAATAGTATGTTCAATTTCTTTGAGGTCTTTAATAAGATTTTTGTCATATTCTTTGTCAATATCTGTGATTACATAGCCTATTTGCTCATTTGTTTTGAGATATTGTCCCAAAATATTGATATGATGATTAGCCAATACATTGTTGATTTTTGCCAAAATCCCAGACGTATTTTTATGAATATGTAACAACCTATGCGACTGTTTTTGTGCAGGAAGTTGCAAATTAGGCATATTTACACTAGAAAAAGTGCTACCCGTATTGATATAATCAATAATTTTATTAGGAACGTAATTCCCTATGTTCTCTTGCGCCTCTTCCGTACTTCCGCCAATATGTGGCGTAAGTATCACATTGGGCAAATTCCTTAGTGGAGTAAAAAACTCCTCATCATTTGTTTTGGGTTCATACGGAAATACATCTACACTTGCACCTGCCACTTTTCCAGACTTTATATTTTCTGCAAGTACCTGAATATCAACAATATGCCCTCTACTCAAATTTAAGAAAATTACTCCTTTTTTCATTAAATCAAATTCGTTTTTTCCAATAAAATTGGCATTATCTTCTCTTCCGTCCACATGTAAAGTAATTACATCAGATTTTTGTAACAATTCTTGCAATTCATTACATCTTTGAGCATTGCCCAAAGCCTGTTTATCAACTACATCATAAAAATAAACTTTCATTCCTAATGCTTCCGCCAAAACAGAAAATTGTGTGCCAATATTCCCATAACCAATAATTCCCAAACTTTTCCCTCTAATTTCAAAACTATTTGCTGCTGATTTGTCCCAAATTCCTTTGTGCATTTTGGTAGATTTATCAAAAATATTACGTATAAGCATAATCATTTGTCCCAATGCAAGTTCCACAACGCTACGAGTGTTGCTATATGGCGCATTGAAAGCTGCCACACCCTTTTGCATACAAGCTGGTAAGTCTATTTGGTTCGTTCCTATACAGAATGCACCCACCGCAATTAGTTTATTAGCATTTTGAAGCACTTTTGCGGTAAGTTCTGTCTTAGAACGGATACCCAAAATAGAAACATCTTTGATTTTTTCTGCTAATTCTTCTTCACTTAGCGCACCTTTGATGACTTCCACTTGATAACCTTCATTTTTGAAGATTTCAGTTGCTTTTTGATGTATGTTTTCTAGTAAAAGTACAGAAATTCTGTTTTTTGGATAAGAGATTTGCATAGGAAATTTATTTAGGTATAAAAACTCATCTAAATTAGGGATAATATGGTCAGCTTTCTGCATAACGCTTTTTCTTTCAATATTTTCAGTAAAAGCAAAAAATTTATCAGCAAGTCCCGCTTCTTTTATCTGATAATCTGTATAACCATCACCAATCACATAAACTAAACTTTCAGGCTCAAATTTGCTTTCTAAATTAAAATTTTGCAATAGTTTTACCTTACCATTATTTTGAGAAAGTGGATTTTCTTTGTCATAATCAACTATTTTATTGTTTTCATCAAAAATAAAAGTATTAGCAAAAATATTTTTCTCAACTATTCCATACTGCGTAACAATTGGTGTAATAAATTCTTTAAAACCGCTTGAAATAATGAGGATATTTTCAGAAAAATCCTTTAAAAACTGTTTATTTCTCTCAAAAGAAGCAGAAACCTTAGATTTAAGGACTTCTACAAGCAAATCAATATGATGTTTTGAGGCATCTAAAAGGCTTACACGTTCTTTTAAGGCACTTTCAAAAGACATTTTGCCTTCCATTCCTAAGTGCGTTATTTGTGTTATTTTAGCTACTATTTCATCTTTTTGTGGGTGATTTTGGAGTGCAATAACTGCAAGTTCATCAAGCCCTTCCACACGAGAGAAAGTGCTATCAAAATCAATGATAATATAAGTCAAAATATGGTCAGAAAGCTGATTTGCGAGATTTTTTTGCATTTATTTACTTTTACTTGTATTCATTCATAATTCACAATTAAATTACTTTTGTCTTTCTAAATCTGCAGTGGCTACTTTTTTCTCTTTATTTGGGAGAAAATAACCTACTTTTATGATGTTTGGATTGTCTGTTTTGTCAATAACAATTTTTACATTTTGGTCGCACTTATCCACGCCAAGCATAATAGTTTCTTGCAAAACAAACTGGTTGTGTGTCTCTGAGGTGATTTTCCAGTTACCAGAACACAACAAACTAGCATAACTGACCTTAATATTTTTGAGGTTTTTAGCATCAACAACCGTTTCCCATTGTTGTCCGTCTGTTTGGTAGCCAATGCCTTTCCAAGTGCCTTTAAGCCAGTTTTTACTGTTTGTTGGGATACTATTTTTGCTAGATACAAAAGCGCAAAGCGTTATTAGCAAAAAAAAGGGGATAATTAGCAGCTTTTTCATTGATTTTTTGGTTTTAAAAACATTTAAAGCCCAAAATACTACAATTTTGATGATATTTCATATTTTTTTTCTAAATTTGGAGAAAATAAATAGAAATTTAATGACTAGTCGTAGTGTCTCACTACGACTGCAAACAATGTATTGAGCGTCCCGCTCTTTTACGACAAACAAAATAAGACAAAATGGCTAGAAAGTATACAATAAAAACACAAGATAAACCTTATTTTGTTACGTTTACAATAGTTGAATGGGTTGATGTTTTTACTAGAAATATTTATAAAGATATATTTATGGAAAGTTTGGTTTATTGTCAAAAAAATAAAGGATTAGAAGTTTATGCTTATTGTTTTATGACAAATCACATTCATTTAATTTTAGGTATTAAAGAGGATTTATTGTTGCAAGATGCCATAAGAGATTTAAAAAGTTTTACCTCTCGCCATATAAGAAAAGCCCTTGAAGAAAATCACCAAGAAAGTCGCAAGGAATGGATGTTGAGTATATTTAAGAATTTGGGTAAACACAATGCACGAAATAAAGATTTTCAATTTTGGATACAAGATAATCACCCAATAGAACTAAATACAAATGAAAAACTCTTTCAAAAATTAAATTATATTCACCAAAACCCTGTAGAAGCAGGTTTTGTAGAAAAACCAGAAGACTGGCTTTGGAGTAGTGCAGGGAGTTATGCAGAAATAAGACAATCACCCATAGAACTAATTTACATCTAATGAAACAAGCGGGACGCTTGAATACATTAAATAGGTCGTAGTGGGACACTACGACCAGAAAATATTGACCACAAAAAATCAAAAACCAAAATTATTAACTAACCATTTTTATAATGCAAATGCACAAGAAAGCCGTTTTTTGGAGTTTTTTAATCATTTTTACCACAAGTTTTCAGAAAAGTATGCGTGAACTAGTACCTACTGGCTTGCGCAACTTACATACGCCTACACATTACGTAATGCGTGAGCAATGGGTGGATAGCGTTTTTAAGAAAATGTCCTTAGATGAGCGTTTAGGGCAGCTTTTTATGATTGCGGCATACTCTAATAAAGATGAAAAACATCAGCAACATATTGATAGCCTAGTCAAATTTCAGAAAATTGGTGGACTGATTTTTATGCAAGGAGGTCCGCAAAGACAAATAAATCTTATCAACCGTTATCAAAAACTTGCAAAAACGCCTCTAATAATGTCTATTGATGGAGAATGGGGCTTGGCTATGCGCCTTGATAGTACGCTTTCTTATCCTTATCAGATGACTTTGGGCGCAATACAAGACAACGAACTTATAGAAGAAATGGGTGTACAAATTGCCCAGCAATGCCAGCGTGTGGGTATTCACGTCAATTTTGCGCCTGTGGTTGATGTCAATAGCAACCCAGAAAATCCTGTGATTGGTTTTCGTTCTTTTGGTGAAAATAAATATAAAGTAGCTGAAAAGGGTATTGCTTATATGCGTGGTATGCAAAAAGGCGGAATTTTAGCTAATGCTAAACATTTTCCTGGTCACGGAGATACAGAAACAGATTCTCATCTTGCACTGCCAATTATCAACCACGACACTGCTAGGCTTAATAAAATTGAATTATACCCTTTTAAACGCCTTATTGATGCAGGAGTGCGCAGTATGATGGTGGCGCATATTCAAATTCCTGCTTACGACAAACGCCCAAATACGCCCACAACACTCTCCAAAGCTGTTGTAACAGACCTTTTAAAGGATAAAATGAAATTTGATGGGCTGATTTTCACTGATGCACTTAATATGAAAGGTATTGCTGATTTCTATAAACCTGGTGAAATGGATTTATTA
This sequence comes from bacterium, assembly GCA_025362415.1. Taxonomy (GTDB): domain Bacteria; phylum Bacteroidota; class Bacteroidia; order Cytophagales; family Thermonemataceae; genus JANYGM01. Next base: position 14,916 of record JANYGM010000134.1, on the reverse strand, counting down.
GCTTTACAGGCTGGAAATGATGTTTTATTGTTTTCTGGAGATGTGCCAACCGCTATCAAAATCATCAAAAAAGCCATTAGAAGAAAGAAAATCAAATTAAAAGATATTGAAGAACGTACAAAAAAGATTTTGCGTGCCAAATATGATGTTGGACTGAATAAATTTCAACCAATAAGTAAAGAAAATTTACAAAAAGACCTTTTTCAGAAGAAATACAAGGTTTTAATTGATGAAATTTACCAAAAAAGCCTTACACTTGTGGGTACTCGTGATAGTCTTCTGCCATTTAAAAACATTGATTTGCAAAATTTCGCCTCTGTAAGTGTGGGTGGTGATGGCAAAGTTTTCCAAGATATGCTTTCTAATTATACTGATTTTCAGCATTTTAATGCAATGGAAGGACAATATCAAACCGTTTTGCCAATACTTTCAGAGAAAAAAATGGTTATTGTGGCACTTTTGGGACTTTCTCGCAAGAAAGGAAAAGATAATTATGGGCTGAAACAAGAGCAAATTGATTTTATAAAACAACTTTCTAGCAAAGCAAAGGTGGTTTTGTGCGTTTTTGGAAGTCCTTATATTTTGGGAATGTTTCCAGAAATTGACCACGTAATTTGTGCTTACCAAGACAATGAAACTACTCAAAGAATGCTTCCACAGGCTATTTTTGGGGCTATTCCCTTTGAAGGAAAGTTACCTATTTCTGTTGGAAAATACAAAGAAGGCACAGGCATAGAACAGCTAAACATTGGACGTTTGCAGTATGGTTTGCCTGAAAGTGTGGGTATGAGTAGCGACACTTTGGCACAACTAGATACACTTATCAATAAAGCTATTAAAGATGGCGTTTTCCCTGGTTGTCAAGTAGTTGTGGCTAGACGTGGAACAGTTTTTATGAATAAAAATTATGGTTTTCAGTCTTACGACAACCAAATTCCTATCAATAATGAAACTGTCTATGATTTGGCTTCTATCACAAAAGTTGCCTCTACGCTACAAGCAATAATGTTTTTGTGGGAAAATGGCAAATTGGATTTAAACCAAAAACTCTCTTTTTATTTTCCAGAACTTGAAAAAAGTAATAAAAAAGATATTTTGATTAAAGATTTATTGCTTCATCAGGCAGGTTTGAAGGCTTTTGTGCCTTATTGGGAGCAAACAATGGAAAATCAGAAAAAATATGAGCGGTTTTATAGAGAAGTTTATTCTGCTGAATATCCTAATCAAGTGGCGCAAAATCTGTACTCACGTGCTGGAATACGTGATACGCTAGATAATTGGAACAAAAAAAGCAAACTTTCTGACAAAGGTAGAGATGGTTACAAGTACAAATACAGTGATTTGAGTTTTTATTATCTAAGAAATGTTGCTGAAAAACTGCTAAAACAACCAATAGAGGACTTTACTAGGCAAAATATTTATTTGCCTTTGGGTGCAAATACGCTAATGTTTAATCCACTCAAAAAAATCCCTATTAACCGTATTGCGCCCACAGAAAGTGATAAATATTTTAGAAAACAACTCGTAAGAGGGTTTGTACACGACCAAGGCGCAGCACTACAAGGAGGCGTAGGCGGACACGCAGGGCTTTTTGGAACTGCTAACGACCTTGCCAAATTTGGGCAAATGCACCTGCAAAACGGTTATTATGGTGGTACGCATTTTTTTAAGGAAAATACTGTAAAAACTTTTTCTGCGGCACTAGATAGCAGTAATAGACGTGGCTTAGGTTGGGATAAACCGCCTGTGGGAGAGCTTTATGCGTATATTTCGGGCTATGCCTCTCGTGAGTCTTACGGACATTCGGGCTTTACGGGGACTGTCGTATGGATAGACCCTGCCTACGACCTTGTTTTCGTGTTTTTGTCAAATAGAATAAATCCATCAGCCAGCAACGAAAAAATGACCAAACAACATTTTAGACGCAAATTGCAGGAAATAGTGTATAAAGCAATGGCTAGGGTACAGTAAAAGCAATAAATTTAAAAAAAAATGGCTGATTTCCTAATCTTTTATGTACCCTTATTTTTATTACTAATTGCAACTATTATTGGGGTGATTTATTTTACTTATTGGCTTCCTAATAGATTAGGAAACAAAAAGTTGGGGATTATTTTGTCTAGAAGTTTAGTAGTTATACTTTCAATTTCTTTGTTTTTTCCACTCTTTGAAGATTCCCTTTTTTTCAAATCAGATGCAAGAAGAATATTAGCAAAGTATAAAATAAATCTGAATGATGATTTTAAAATTATCTCCAATAGAACAGAAAATTTTTATGGCTATTATCATCAATTTGAACTAGAAATCTCTGAAAATGACAAGAAAACTATCATTCAACAAATAACACAAGCTAAAAACTATCAAGATACCACCAAAAGCATTTTGATAACAAAGGATATTTTTATTCCTGTAAATACAAATAGGTTATTTTATAGCAAATTTCTAGACTAAATAAAAAAACAAGTGAAATTTCGTTTATAACGGAAATCAAGAAATATATCTTTAAAACGCTTAAAAACAACAATCCAATGAAAAGCAAAATATTTCAGGAAATACTAGATGAAACGCCAAAAGAAGTAGATATTTTTGTGCAAAAATATGCTGATTTGGTGCTAAGAATAAATCAACTTTTAGACGAAAAAGGCTACACACAGAAAAAACTTGCAGAAAATTTAGAAAAACGCCCTTCTGAAATTCATAAATGGTTGAACGGAGAAAATAATTTTACTTTGCGTTCTATTGCCAAACTAGAAGCAGAACTTGGAGAAACTTTATTAGAAGTACCAGAAAGAAAACTTGCTTATTGATAATATCAATGAATTAAAATTTTTTTAATGTTTTAACTTGTCAAATAAGGCTTATTACTTAATCACTTCATTTTCTTAATTTTAGATTTTTTAGGAATACTAAAAATCTCATCTTTTAGTGGTTTGAAGTCTATTTTGTAGGCTTCATAAATAATTCTGTAACTTTTGTGCAATACTATGATTTGCAAAGGAACAGCTTTCATTTTATCATAAATATAATTCATATTATTAAAACGGTGCTTTGCAAGTAGTGCAGGATTTACTTTGTAGCCACTTGCAAAAAAGTACATTCTACCACGTTTTTCATTTGTTTTAATAAATTTTGTATTGACTGTAAGCAACTGACAAGGTTTTCCTAAGATTTTCACTTTTGTATCAGTTTTAATGGGATTTTCTTGCAAAATATCCTCTATTTCATCTGCGGCATTTGTCCAATAAAGTGTATCATTTTTGACATATTTATCATAAAGTTTATTTTCTTTGTGGTTGTAGGTTTGGCTTTCTATGGTTGATTGCTCAAAATCCCACTTATAATTACCTTTTTTGAAAGAAAACTGTGCTTTATCTCCATAAAATTGCATTAAATCATATTCTTTGACTTTCTCATCTAGTGCTTCAATAGAAATTCTATAATGCACAACTCCTTCAAAATCAGCCTGTCCATATACAACGCCCAAGCCCCCTAGCCCCCAAAGGGGGAACAATGCAAAATACAATGCGGTTTTTATGATATTTTTTAACATTTTCTTTGAATTTATTTTGATGTTTTTGATTATTTTGGTATGATTGTTTCAGCATTTCAAAAATCACGCCATTTTGCAGATTATTTGTTATTTTTCACAAAAACAAAAAAAAAGAAGCCCCCTAGCCCCAAAGGGGGAACAATGCAAAATACAATGCGGTTTTTACGATATTTTTTAATATTTTTTTGAATTTATACTATTTTTCACAAAAATACAGAAAAAAGAAGCCCCCTAGCCCCCAAAGGGGGAACAATGCCAAATACAATGCAGTTTTACGATATTTTTTAATATTTTTTTGAATTTATACTATTTTCCACAAAAATACAGAAAAAAGAAGCCCCCTAGCCCCCAAAGGAGGAACAATGCCAGATACAATGCAGTTTTACGATATTTTTTTAATATTTTTTTGAATTTATACTATTTTCCACAAAAATACAAAAACTCGCCTATAAAAGACGAGTTTTCAGAAATATTTTAATGTATTAACTCACAATTCACAACTCACAACTCACAACTATTTAGTCTCTATAAAAATTTAGAATGAAGGTCAAATCATCATCAGCATTGGTTATTTTGCGCAAACCATCAAAAGCTGCATCATTGCCTTTCATAAAGACAGCCGTTTTTGATTTCCAGTTATCTTGTACAATTTGCCAAAGTGCTTTATCTTCATACATTTTGAGATATGCATCCAAAAGTTGCTTTTTTAGGTTGTCAGAAAGGCTTTTTTGCACAGCAATAGGTCCGTGAGGAATATCTGGAGAAGTCCAAATCACACGTATATCTTCTGCTTTTATTTTGCCTTCTTTTATTTGACCTTGTAATGTCTGTAACGAGCAACCACCAATAAAATCAACATTTTTAGCCACAGATTCAATTACTTTAATATGGCTTTTGGAAAATGTGATTTCTTTAAAAAATGATTCTGTTTGTATTTTTAGAGATTTGAGGTACAAACGTGGCACTAAATGCCCAGAAGTGGACATTGCATCTACAAAAGCTACGTGAAGATTATCTTTTTGAGCCAACAAATCTTCTTTTGTTTTTATAGAAGATTTTGCATTGACAATCAAGCAACTATTATACATTTCTAACTCACCCGTTTCTTTGCCACGCATAGCCAAAACCGCTACTTTGTCATCATTAGAGGCAAGCACATAACCAAACGGATTAAAATCTGCTACGTGAATTTCGCCACTTTCTAGCTTATCCATCAACTCAAAAATAGTTTCTGGGTAATATACACGCACTTTTCTACCGAGTTTTTTGGTGAGATATTCCTGCAAAGGCTTGTCTATATTAGTAGAAGTAGCAGCTACTTTCGTATGACCAATAGCCACCACCAGTTCTGTTGGATTTTCTTGTTCCTTGCTAGCTTTTGTAAATGCTTGCGCACAGAGATTTTGGCAAGTAATCAAACCAAAAAATGCCATAAAAAGCATTATTAAGGTTATTTTCGTATTCGTTTTCATAGTTATATTATTTTGTATTTATATGGTTTTTACTACCACAAAAGTACAAACAAATAATCTAAAACTTGCATTTATTCTGTTATCTTATTGTAAACTTTTCATAAACTTTTTTAACTGTATTTCTATGTTTTCTCTGTGCCTATGTGGTTAAAAAATTTCTTAACACAAAGATAATATCTGCATAATCAAAATATTAGGAATTTTATATGTACTTTCGTGCAGAATTTTGGACTGATAAAAACACATTACAACTTTATGAAAAGAAACACAGTGCCACGTATTTTAGTGGTTGATGATGACGCAGATATTGCAGAAATGCTACAATATAATCTCCAAAAAGAAGGCTATCAAACGCAAATAGCACAAAATGGAAAGCAAGCGGTAGAAATGGCAACAGAATTTTTGCCAAATCTTATCTTAATGGACATTATGATGCCTATTTTGGACGGAGTAGAAGCTAGCCGACAAATCAAGGAACTTCCTGCACTTGCCAATACTTTTATTATTTTCCTGACGGCACGCATTGAAGAATATTCTGAAATAGCCGCTTTTGAGGCTGGTGGCAATGATTATATCAATAAACCCATCAAACCACGAGCTTTGATGAGTCGCATTGCAGCAGTGCTAAAACGTGAAACAAATAAAGGAAAAACAGAAGATAAAATAACTATTGAAGACCTTATTATTGACCGCAAAAGCTATACCGTAACACAAAAAGAGACTACACTTATTTTGCCCAGAAAAGAGTTTGAATTATTGCATTTTTTGGCACAAAATCCTGATAGAGTTTTCAGGCGTGAGGAGCTTTTACGCAATATTTGGGGGGAAAATGTCTATGTTTTGGCTCGTACAGTTGATGTTCACGTAAGAAAAATTAGAGAAAAAATAGGTGAAGGCTATATTCAGACCATAAAAGGCGTAGGCTATAAATTTGCGCTAGTAGAATAATTTTTGATATGTGATGTGTGATGTATGATATATTTTTGTCTTAATTTTGACCGTATTAAAAGCATATCATATATCACACATCATATATCATACATCAAAGATATTCATAAGTTGTGATGCCTTGCGTGGTTGTATCTTTGGTGTATAAAAGTTTGTAGATTTTAATAGAACAAGTACGTACTTGTTTGCATCTTCCTTGCGTGTCGTAGTCAAATGTTTTTTCTATTGAAACAAAATCTTCAATATTAGCATTTTGAGGCATTATTTTACTTACTTTGAGTTTGTAGAGTTGTTTTTTTTCGTTATAAATATAGTGTTTTTGTTGGGTATTTAGCGTGTCAAAATTTTCATAAATAAAGCGTTTTTGGCTCATATTTGAAGTATCTTTTGCATTAAATTTTATTTTTTTGCTGATATTCCCATCTTTATTATATTCAAAAAAAGTGCTTGTACGAGTTTTTATGGCATTATTTTCGTATAAAAGTTGTCGTTTTTCTTTTAGAATATTCTTATTACTTTCTTTGTAGATAAATAAATTCTCCATTATTTTTTCACTCGGATTGTACTCATCAAAATATGTCTGTTGAATAACATTCTGTTTTGTATCTTCAATAATTTCTACACAGGTTACATCTTGTCCATTTATTTTGCGTTTAATTTCTATTTTGTCTTTCTGGTAACTATAAATGTAGTTTTTTTGTACGTTTGTATCATTTTTTTGTGAAACATAAATATTTTTTAAGGTATTTTCTTTGTTATATTCATAAAAAAGTTGGTCGTTTTCGCTTAAAAGTTCATTTTTAAGACTATAGTTTTTTTTGCTTGTATCCGTAAAAAACAAGGTCATTTTTCCTTCCTGCAATACATAAAACTTACTTATTATTTGTTCTTTTTTGGCTATTTTCTGAGAGGGAACAACAAGCACAACTTCTTGATTATCACAACCAAAAAGCATTAAAAGAAAAAAAGAAAGAAGAAAAAAACTATATTTTATTGTACTCTTATTCCAAATCATTTTTATCAATATATTATCTGATTGAATGAATTGAATTGTATTATTTGCGTATTTATCCTTGTTTTGCTATTTGAAGTATACAATTCAATAGCTTCTTTTGCCATAGCAATAGCTTCATCTATATTTTCACCATACGTAATGCAACCTTGCAAAGCAGGCACAATCACTGTAAAACCTGTGTCTTCTTTATGCAAATGTATTTTATAAGTGTACATTTTTTGATAATTTAATGTTGGATATTTGTAAAATTCTCAAAATAACAGTCCGAAATTACATAATAAATGTCAAAATTCAAAATTATTTCTAATCAATAAAGAACTATCTCCATAACTCAAAAAACGGTAATCATTGTCTAGCGCACTTTGATAAATATCAAACCAATCTTTGCCTACAAAAGCCGCCACAAGCAAAATAAGCGTAGTATTTGGCATGTGAAAGTTGGTAACAAGCGCATCACACACACGAAATTTGTAAGAAGGGAAAATAAAAATCTCTGTTTCTCCAATAATTTCGGTTTTTTGAAGTGCGTTTATATAACCTAAAATTGCCTCAAAAGATTGTTTTCTGCTTGGTAAAGCACTTTCCCCAATTTTTTCTAAAATTTGGTAAGGATACAGTTTTTCTATAAAAAACAATTCATTTTCAATATTTTGATGGGTATTTTGACTAGCGTTTTGACTCAAAAAAAGTTTTACCCCAAACCAATACAAACTCTCCAAAGTACGCATAGAAGTAGTACCAACTACTGTTATAACTTTTTGATTTTCAGTTGCTTGCAAAAGATTTTCAATATTTTTTTTGGTGATAACTATTTGTTCTTTTTGCATAGTATGCTCCAAAATATTACTTACTTTTATAGGCTGAAAAGTACCTGCGCTTACGTGTAAGGTTACAAATTCTTTGGCAATATTTTTACTCTCTAATTTATCAAAAACGTCTTCTGTAAAATGAAGACCAGCCGTAGGTGCAGCCACCGCACCTTTTTTGTCAGAATAAACCGTTTGATAACGGTTGTCATCTGTTTTATCTGCTTTTCTTTTGATATAAGGTGGCAACGGCATTTGTCCCAAATATGCCAAAATAGTTGCAAAATTGATGTTTTCATTTTCCCACGAAAGCTCTACTAATGAGCTTTCTACATCAATTAAACGTGCTTTAAGTATTATTTTTTGAAAGTTATTAACCACCCCCAGCCCCTCCTTAAAAAGGAGGGGAGTTTGTTCCCCACCTTCAAAGGAGGGGTTAGGGGTGGTTGCTATGATATTCTCAATAATAATTTCCTGAAATAAATCCTCTTTCCAGCGTTTTTTGTTACCAATCATACAAAACCACACACAAGATTTCGTTTCCTGCATTACAAGGCTCATAACAGTACTTGGGAGTTTAGGAGAAAGCAAAAAAACTTCAATTATTGCGCCAGAAATACTCTTATTATTTTCTTTATTGCTGTTATTTGAAGCTTTTTGGAAAAATAAACGTGCAGGAATTACTTTTGTATTATTAAAAACAAGCAACGAATTTTCAGGCAGAAAATCTGCTAAATCATAAAATTTTTGATGCGAAATATCTCCATTTTTATAATGTAAAAGTTTGGCATTATCTCGTTTTTCTAACGGAATTTGTGCTATTCTGTCCTCTGGAAGCGGATATGAATAATCTTCTAGTCTAATTATTTCAGGGTTGAGCATATTTTAATAGTATAATGTATTTTTTGTATTAAAGCCCCCTTTGGGCAATGCTGTTAAGCTAAGAAAATTGATTTATGGTTTATAATATATTGATTTTCAGTTATTTAACACTTTCAAGTGTTGATAATTCCTCTAAAAAATGGTCGTGTGTACGTAATTTTATGTTAAGCAGCTCGTTTGAAATTGAGTTGTGTTGTCAGATTTCGCCGTTTTGCTATTGATTTTTTACGAGGAAGGCTTTTATTTTTTCACTCCTTGCTACTCTTTTTTGAGCAAATACACTCACTAATTCCTTGATAATAAGTTGTGTATCCATTGTCATTAACAAAGCAATAAGCCGAAATCTAAAAATGCCTGTTGCTACATTATGATTGACTTTATACTCTTTCTGACAATTTACAGTTTCTTTATCCACAATGACTTGTGCTTCATTTATAAATATTTGTTGTAAATTGTGGATTCAGCAACAAAAGAAACAATGCTATCTACTTCATCAGAGGCATAAAAAGCACTCACAACTTTATTGAAATTCACTCTGGCACGCATCACAAATGGTTTATTATATTTGAGCATACAATGACAAAAAAAGATACTCGGAAAACCTCTATCAAAAAGAGTAATAGATTGACTATCAAACGCTTGTACCCATTGTTTTACTACTGTTTGCTCGCCTATTGTTAGTGGTTCAATTTGACTTTTGACAAAAAGATTATTCAATACATCATAACAACACATCAATAAACACATAGCTGTTTGTGTTGGAGTCTCCTTAGAACCACCTTGTTGCGAACCAAAATGCGCTTGTAACTCTTGTGTATTGGGCAAGGTAATCTTTGAGCCATCAACAGCGTGAACACCAAAACCACCAAAAGTTTTAGCAGGCAAATTAGTAGACAAATTTGAAATATTGACAGATGATTTTAAATTATCTATCAATATATCGTTTAAATCAACATAAATATCACTATTTATTTTATACCGACTTTGACTGTAAGCACTTTTACTCACAACTGCTAAATTATTTTTTTTTAGCAAATTATACAGTTCAGCATCAAGACTAGCTTTAAAACGATATAAACCAAGCATTACTGTATTCATAAAACCTAATTTAGATGCTCTAATAAAATCAATATCATTTAGACGGTATTTTAAAATTGTTTCTTTTTTTTGTAAAAAACACTGCAATAGTTCAATTATTTGTGCTATTTTTGTCATGACCAAGAAGATTGTTAAGAAGTGGAGAATGTGAATAGTTTTACACTTTTACACTCTTTAACGACTTTTTGGTCTATTTTGTTACTTCTTAGCTTAACAGCATTGCCCTTTGGGTTCGGGCAAAAGTCCGAAATCCTTCCCGTTTGCAGTATACTATAAATTTGCAACGAAATTTTTACATTAACTATTCATTCACAATTTAAAATTCACAATTACTTAAACATTTTTATGGGATACAGCAATTATAAAAAAATAGAACAAGTTACAAAAAAGTTTGGTTTTTTAGCTCGTAGAGCTGATTTATTTGAGAATATCAAACCTTATGATGCAAGTAGTTGGCTATTAGAAACTCTAAAAAAAGCAAAATTAGTTCCACTTCGTAATGAAAAAGTAAAGTCAGAACGGATTGTTTCACCTATTTTGGTAGAGATTGCTCAAAGTTATCAAGCAAATATTACTTTGTTTTCAGGTGAAGAGTTGCCTGTGGATAGTGAAAAAGATTTATCTGGCGAATGTGATTTTTTCTTTACGCTAATTCCTCAAAGTGCTTATCTTGAATCTCCTATTATTTCGCTTGTAGAAGCAAAAGATGAAGATATGGATTATGGCATTGCGCAGTGTGCTGCCCAATTATATGGTGCAAAATTATTTAACGAAATGGAAGGTAAAAATATCCCTATTTTATATGGTTGCGCTACTGATGGCACAGAATGGAAGTTTTTAAGATTTGAAGAGAATGTTTTTTACATTGATAATAAAGTTTATACAGATTTAAAAGAAATTTTAGGTGTTTTTCATTATATCATAGAAAGTTATTTGTAACAAAGAAGACTTTACTTTAAGTGAAGTCTTCTTTTTTGTTTTGTCAAAGTTTTTACGTACTTTTGCGCAATAATTCATAAGAGTTGTGAATTTTTGGTATTACTAACAGATGTTATATAATGTAGAGACGTTGCTCGCAACGTCTGAATGTAGCAGACATTATGTTTTAAGCCAATTTGATAATGATGCTTGTTTGTCGTAAAGACGTTGCAAACAACCTCTCTACAACAAATCCAATATTTTATGTGTAATATCAACTGCTAAAATATTGTATTCATTCACAATTCAAAATTCAAAATTCAAAATTATTCCATAATGTTAGCAATAAATAATCTTTCTTTTCATTTTGGCGGTCGTACTTTGTATGATGAAGCTAGTTTACATATCAAACCAAAAGACCGTATTGGGCTTGTGGGCGCAAATGGCACAGGAAAATCTACGCTTTTGCGCATCATTACGGGCGAGTATTTGCCTGATGGCGGAACGGTCAGCAAGGCAAATGATTGTTCTTTGGGATTTTTGAACCAAGATTTATTGTCTTATCAAACGACAGAAAGCATTTTGTCGGTGGCTATGCAGGCGTTTGAGCGTGCTGTTTATTTGGAAAAAGAAATAGAAATAGTGCTTGGTGAGATGGAAACAGAATATACAGACGAGCTTTTAGACAAACTTACCAAATACCAAGAAGAATTTGAAAGATTAGAAGGCTATACAATGCGTGCCAAAACAGAAGCGGTTTTGGAAGGTTTGGGATTTGCTACAAAGGATTTGGAACGTCCATTGAAAGAGTTTTCTGGAGGCTGGCGTATGCGTGTAATGCTTGCAAAACTACTTTTGCAAAAACCTGCACTTTTGATGCTTGATGAGCCAACCAATCACTTAGATATGCCTTCTATTCAATGGATAGAAGGTTATTTGGAAAATTATGAAGGTGCAACCATTGTAGTTTCTCACGACAGGCAGTTTTTAGATAATGTTTGTAATATTATTGTGGAAGTTTCACAGCAAAAACTCAATGTTTATAGCGGAAATTATACGTTTTTTCAAGAAGAAAAAGCTATGAGAAATGAGATTCAAAAAAGTTCTTTTGAAAATCAGCAAGCCCAAATCAGACAAACTGAACGCTTTATTGAGCGTTTTAAGGCAAAAGCAAGCAAGGCACGTCAGGTACAATCTAAGGTGAAATCTTTGGATAGAATTGATATGATTGATGATGTAATTGCAGAAAACGCAAAAGTAAATTTCCGTTTTACTTTCCAACAAGCATCTGGACGTTATGTAGTTAAATTAGATAATGTTTCTAAGTCTTATGGCGACAATCATATCCTAAAACACACCAACGTCAGCATTGAACGTGGCGACAAAATTGCTCTTATTGGCGCAAATGGTAAAGGAAAATCTACGCTTTTGCGTGTAATTGCAGGCACAGAACAAGTGCAAGGCTTGCGTATAGAAGGGCATAATGTCATACAAACGTTTTTTGCACAACATCAATTAGAAGCCTTACGTGTTGATAATGATTTGATTACAGAACTCAAAGAAGCAGGAAGTGGCAAACTAGAGTCAGAACTTCGTGGCGTTTTGGGTTGTTTTTTGTTTTCTGGTGATGAGGTTTTTAAGAAAATCAAGGTGCTTTCTGGAGGTGAAAAATCTAGGGTTGCATTGGCTAAAACGCTGATTTCTGAAGCTAATTTTTTGCTTCTAGATGAACCAACCAATCACTTGGATATGCAATCTGTCAATATTCTGATACAGGCTTTGGCGCAATATGAAGGTACTTTTGTAGTTGTTTCTCACGACAGGTATTTTGTAGAAAATGTTGCTAACAAGATTTGGTACATAGAAAACTACGAAATAAAAGAATATATGGGTACGTATGAAGAATACGAATATTGGAGAAAGAAAACAGAAGAAGAAAATAAAGCTAAAAATGCCCTAAAAACAAGTGAAAAAACACCTGAAAAAATCATTGAAAAGCCTAAAAATCAAACAAATAACAATAATACTACTACATCTTTTGAAAACAAAGAAAAAGCTAAAAAACTTCAAAAAGAGTTAGAAATAGTTGAATTGCGCATTAGTGAACTAGAAAAAGAAAAAGCTATGTTTGAAAAACAACTAGCAGATAGCAATATCTACAATGATAATCAGAAGCTAAAAGCCACCAACGAGAGTTTTCATAATGCTAAAAATCAGCTAGACAAATGCCAACAAGAATGGGAAAAAATAGCATTGGAAATAGATAAATTGTAAAGGTATTTTTGTTATCTTCTGTGTTGTCAGGTTGTTTCCACCTGACAACAAAAAAACGCTTTTAAATGCTTGATTATGTAAAAATATTTCCCAAATCAATGCTCAAAAGCACATTTAAAGTCAGATGAAAAATAACTGACTTCACACCAAACCCACCGTTTTGAACTTGCTTTTTGGAATGATTTTTGACATTTTTCATAAAAAATAAAAAATTACTATCATTTTTTTTGTATCTTTGTGCAAATTTTTAGAGAACGTAAAAAATCAGTAAAAGTAATCAATACCCATTTATGCAAAAATATCTGTTTTTAATATTATTGAATGTTGTTTTTCTTGCTTCTTGTAGCAAATTTGGGCGTTTGCAAAAAACAAATGACCCACTCAAAAAGTATGAAGGAGCTATGAAATATTATGAGAAAAAAGATTATTCTAAAGCATCATTGCTTTTGGAAGAAGCTGTACCACTTTTACGAGGAAAAGCAGAGTATGAACCAGCACAACTTACTAACGCTTATTGCGTTTATTATATGAAACAATATGAAACTGCTTCGTATTTTTTCAAAAAATTTACAGAAACTTTTGCTCGTAGCGAAAAAGCAGAAGAAGCCTATTATATGTATGCTTATGCACTTTACAAAGATTCTCCTAGTTATAACCTTGACCAAAGTAGCACTCTGACTGCCATTACGGCTTTGCAATCTTACATCAATAACTATCCGCAAACGCCACGCCTTGAGGAAATAAATGGCTTAATCAAAGAATGTAGGGCAAAACTAGAACAAAAAGCCTACGCAACTGCCAAACTTTACTATAAAACAGTTAGTTATCAAGGTGCCAATTATAGAGCAGCTATTGTGGAATTAGGGAATTTTCAGAAACTCTACCCAGATTCAGATTATATAGAAGAGATTACTTTTCAGAAAATAAAAGTGGCGCATAGCCTTGCTAAAAAAAGTATTGATGAGAAAAAAGTAGAACGCTATAATGAAGCTATTGGTTTTTTTGAGGAGTTTTTATTAAAATATCCTAAAAGTCAGTACCTTAAAGAAGCCAATAATATGTATGATAACAGCGTGAAAAATCTTGCAAGCATCAAAAAAGCACAAGAAAAAACACCTAACAAAGAAACACAAGCAGAACCCGTACAAAAAGCAAACTGATTTTTGAAGTACGAAGTTTGAGGTACGAAATACGAGAAATTCAATACGTTTTTTTTCGTACCTCGTACCTCAAACCTCGTACCTTCTTTAATATTCATAATTCACTTAATCTTATATAAAATGGCTATTAAAAGCAACGTAACAGGAAGTGCTTCTATCATTACTCGTGATATGCAACTTGTAACCAACAAAACTGGTAATGTTTATGAGTCTATTAACATTATTTCTAAACGTGCTAGACAAATAGCACAACAAACCAAAGACGAACTTGCTGGAAAGCTAAACGACTTTTCTTCACCTGTGGATAATTTGGAAGAAATTTTTGAAAACCGTGAGCAAATAGAAATCTCTCGCTTTTATGAGCGTTTGCCTAAACCTACACTTATTGCTATTGAGGAGTTTATGGAAGGGAAATTATCTTGGAAACGCCTAACACTTGAAGAAAGAGAAAAACTGGCTGAAAAAGCAGAGAAAGACAAAGAAAAATCTTACGAAAGATAAGAATTTTGTAACTGTTTAGGTTGTATTTTGTAGGGGCTGGGCTTGCCCCCAGTAATGTTAATTTCTGTAATTAATTGACTGATGTTATGAAAATGTATTTGTAGAGACGTTGCAAGCAACGTCTCTACAAACAAATACATAAAAACAAATATGTATTTATGCCACCTTAGACGAGAAATTAACATTACTGGGGCTTGCCCCAGTAATGTTAATTTCTCGTCTAAGGTGGCATAAATACATATTTGTTTTTATGTATTTGTTTGTAGAGACGTTGCTTGCAACGTCTAAACGG
>JANYGM010000175.1 GCA_025362415.1 bacterium | reverse complement strand
CATGAAGGTAGAATCACACCGTACAATCCTTAGACTTACAGAGTTTTGTCAGAAATCCCCTCACAGCAAACCTTTTTACAGCAGTGACGATAATTCATATAACCAATACTTATCTTGAAAAGCATCAATAATCAAATGCGTTGCAATATTTACATCTGTCATTTTTTCGTTTGAAACGTGCCAAGTATGCCCACAATTTTCGCATTCAATTTTTTTAGCTTTGTATAAACCATAAATTATTTTTACGCTTGTGGTTTCTATTGCTTCTAAATAGGTAGTTTGCCTTTTTTGTTTTTCTGGGTGATTAGTAATACGGCTTGTAAAATACTTTATTTCTACTAATTCTTGAGAATATTTTAGGTAATTTTGTACTAATTTTTCTATATTTAGCCACCGACAATTTAGAAATTCTGCATCTTTCATTCCAAAATATAAATTAAAACCATCAACATAAACTATTACACGTTCTTTTTTTTGCTCCATTTTATTTTTTTGAATTTTATTTGTAAGTTAAAATCTTTTGAGTATCTTTGTGCTATCAACATCTCTAAAGATAGCATCTTTAGACAGACACCTCGCCAAAAGTGAGGTGTTTATTTTTTGTCGGAATGCTAAATCAGCTTTCTTTTGTTTCTTTGCAATTACGCAAAAAATATCTCCAAAAACAACCTAAAATCAATAAACAACAAAAAGATAATAACAACGAAATAATAACAAAAAAAGACTTTACCGCCAAAAGCCGTAAAGTCTAAAACCTAACTAATCAAAAACTTACAATTATGAAAACTTATAATTGAACGTCAAATGTAGGTAAAAGGTTTGACTTTTGCAAGAATTTGATAAAAATAGTAAGGCTTAGAAACAGAAATTAAATGAACACCTCTTTTTCTGCTATATTTGAGTAATTGTATTTTTTCCAATAAAATTGTTTTTGTTTTATTTCCTATCCCAAAATCCCTTTCAAACTCTTTATTCCCTTTGAAATAGTGGTTATTTCATCAAAAATGAGCATTTGTTTTTTATTTACCTCACGCAGGCGCACCGTTTTAGCGTGATTTTGAACAAACATAATCACTTTACCAAACATATCAGACTGAAAATACTCCTTTTGATTACTAGTAGTGAAAAAACCTCTCATTACAGCGTTCTTAATAGATAGTTTCTCAAAGCCAATCTGCACAGCAAGCCAACGCAAACGCACAACTTCCACCAAATCAAGCACTTCAACAGGGATATTTCCAAAACGGTCTTGTATTTCTGTGCTAAATTTTACCAAATCTTCTTCAGTTTTGATGTTATCTAGTTGATTATACAAAGAAAGACGTTCAGAAATGCTTTTAACGTAATCATCAGGGATAAGAAGTTGCAAATCTGTTTCAATAACGCAATCTCTGACCAGTTTTTTAGTAGAAATTTCTGTAGAAAAAAGCTCTCTAAACTCCGTTTCTTTGAGTTCTTGGATAGCCTCATCTAAAATTTTGTGATAGGTTTCAAAGCCCAAATCATTGATAAAACCGCTTTGCTCCGACCCAAGCAAATTGCCTGCACCCCTAATGTCCAAATCTCGCATTGCCACCTTAAAACCATCTCCCAAATCAGAAAACTCTTCTAAAGTTTGCAATCTTTTGCGTGATTCTTGCGTCAGAGATGCCATAGAAGGCACAAGCAAATAACAAAATGCCTTTTTATTGCTCCTTCCCACACGCCCACGCATTTGGTGCAGGTCTGAAAGCCCGTGCATATGAGCGTGATTGATGATAATAGTATTGGCGTTTGGAATATCCAAACCAGACTCAATAATATTTGTAGAAATCAATACATCAAACTCATTATCAATGAATTTAGCCATAATTTTTTCTAGTTTTCCGCCTTCCATTTGTCCGTGTGCTATGCCTATACGAGCATCAGGCACAAGGCGCAAAATGATATTTCCTATTGCCTCAATGTCTTTTACTCTATTATGCACAAAGAAAACCTGCCCGCCACGCCTTAATTCGTGACTAATGGCATCTCTAATAAAATCTTCTTTGAATGTTTGTATTTCAGTAGTGACAGGTTGGCGGTTGGGCGGCGGCGTAGCAATAATAGACAAATCTCTAGCTCCCATCAACGAAAAATGCAGGGTACGAGGTATTGGCGTAGCCGTAAGTGTCAAACAATCCACATTAAAGCGCATTTCTTTAATCCTTTCTTTTGATTTTACTCCAAATTTTTGCTCTTCATCTATCACCAAAAGCCCCAAATTTTTAAAAACAATGTTTTTATTTAAGATGCTGTGCGTGCCTATCAATATATCAACTTTGCCATCTGCAACACGTTCTAACGTAGTTTTTATTTGTTTTGCAGTCTTAAAACGGTTGATATATTCCACCGTACAAGGCAATTTCTCTAGTCTTTCAGAGAAAGTACGAAAATGTTGCATAGCCAAAATAGTCGTAGGAACGAGTATAGCGGCTTGTTTACCATTACAAACCGCCTTAAAAGCTGCCCTAATAGCTATTTCAGTCTTACCAAAACCCACATCACCACACACAAGCCTATCCATAGGGTTGGGCTTTTCCATATCTGCTTTTACGTCGGCGGTGGCTTTTGCTTGGTCGGGCGTGTCTTCATAGATAAAAGAAGACTCTAATTCTGCCTGCAAAAAGTCATCTTCCGCAAAGGCAAACCCACTTGCAACACGTCTTTTGGCATATAATGAAATAAGTTCTTTGGCAATATCTTTGATATTCTTTTTAACTTTGGCTTTTTTGTTATCCCATTCAGGCGAGCCTAACTTGCTGATACTCACGTTTTCACCTTCTTTGCCTGTATGCTTAGAAACCTTATGTAAAGCCTGAATATTGACATAAAGAAGGTCATTATCCTTGTAAACAAGGCGGATAGTTTCCTGCATTTTGCCGTTTATTTCCATTTTTTCAAGTCCTGCAAAACGCCCAATACCATAATCAATATGCGTTACATAGTCGCCTGGTTGCATTGTGCGCAATTCTTTGAGCGTAATGGCACGAGATTTAGAATAACGCTGCTTGACTTTGTAGCGGTAAAATCTTTCAAATATTTGGTGGTCTGTGTAGCAAACAATTTGAAGATTTTTATCAATAAAACCCTCTCTAAGAGATGCTGGGAAAGGTTTTATTTTAAGATTTACATTAGTTTCTTCAAAAATAGTTTGTAATCTTTCTAATTGTTTGAAAGAATCAGAGGCAATAAGACAAGTATAATTTTCATTTTGTTTTTGCATCAAATCCTTCACAAGCAAATTAAAATCTTTATTGAAAGAGGGTTGAGGCGCAGAAGGATATTCTAAAACTTCTGTTTTTTTATTATAAAAAGTCTTCCCAAACTCAATAAGAGGATATTTTTCTAAGTGTTTTAGGAAAGATTTTTTGGTTTCAAACAGTAATTCAGGGTCAGAAATGATTTTAATATCTGTATTTTCTGTATTTTCTTTGAATGTTTTTTCTACTTTATCAAAGCATTTAGTAAGCATTTCTAATGTTTGAGTGAGATTTTTTGCCCAAATATGCGTATTAACAGGCAAAAATTCTAGTAAACTTTCACGAGTTTCTAATAAAAACTTGGTTTGTGTGTTAGGAACAATAGCAATTTTAGTAACTTCATTGACAGAAAGCTGTGTTTCTGGGTCAAAAGTGCGGATACTTTCAATTTCATTTCCAAAAAGCTCAATTCTATACGGCAAATCATTAGCAAAAGAAAAAACATCAAAAATACCACCACGAGCCGCAAACTGCCCTGCTTCATAAACAAAGTCCGTTCTTTCAAATTCGTACTTCACAAGCAAATCAGCAAGGAAATTAGTATCTAAATTCTCTCCTTTTTTGGCGGTGTAGGTATGTTCTAGCAGGCTTTTTTTGTTAATAACTTTCTCACTCAAAGCCTCTGGATAAGTGATAATAATTTCTCCTTCTTTGATTTTATTGACGTTTTGACTAACTTTATTTAGGACTTCTGCACGCATCAAAACATTAGCATTTTCTACTTCTGTGTATTCGTAAGGGCGTTTATAAGAGGTAGGAAAGAACAAAATTTCTTTTTCTGGAAGGATATTTTGGAGGTCAAAATGCACATAAGAGGCTTCTTCTTTGTCGTGAAGGATAATAAGTTGATTTTGTGTGTTATTTTGTAAGAAATTAGCAGCAACAAAAAACGTATCTAACGAGCCGACAAGCCCTTTTAGATAAATTTTGGGAATATTAGTATCAATTTTTAGCTTTTGTATGAGAATTTGCACAAAAGCATCATTTTGATAGAGAGAAAGAAGTTCTTGAGGTTTCAAATGGGTCAATTTTTAGCTTTTTTGTTGCAAATTTAAGGAATTTTACGAGAATAAAAGCTAGAATTTGAGTAAATTGTTTTATGTTTTTGTAAGTGAAATTTGATTAAAATAATTATTTTGTATTCTTCAAATTTATTATTTCTACTATCGTAGAGTAAACTACTAATGTCATTACACCACATACAATAACGTAAAAAACGCCTCCCAATATGCTTAATATATTTATATTTTCTCCTGTATTTACTATGTTATATAGCATAATAAGAACCATAACTCCTGTGGTTATCAATACATTTATGCCCATTAAAAGTAAACGCCAAGATCTCCCTACTCCATCATTGTAGCTAGAGTGAAACTGTGAAGATAAAACACCATAAATACATAAAGAAATAAAATATAAAGGGACAGAAACATAACTACTTATATGATGACCAATAAAAATCTCAATTAGAATAAACAAAATAGGAAAATAATACATTGAGCTTGTCCGAGAATCTTCAGAGCAACGTGACGCATCTACCCAAAAAACTACGCCAATAATATTGACTATTATAAAAATTTCCATATTTTAAGGATTTTCTGGATATGTTTTGCACGCTGATAACACAGATTTTACGGATAAACACGGATTTTATCTGTAAAAATCAGTCTAATCTGTGTCATCTGCGTGCTTTGTGGAAGTATTACAAAGCAACTAAACCAATGTTATTTTTTATTTTATAATGATTGTTTTTTTATCATAAACAAGTGTTGTAAAAATTCCTAAACCACCTGTCACACCAGAAATAATCCTAGTGGGTTGTGCAAAAGGGCTTTCATTTGCAGCTTTAGATGCTAAAACGCTCTCTCTGTAGTCGTACCATTGTTTTTCCATATTGAAAAGACGCACATAAAGCGTATCTTTTTTATTGAAATAATAGGTCGTTCCTATGCTAAGATAATTATTACTTCCAAAACTAGGATATTCTAAATCTACAATAGCTTTATTTACTCTAAACGTATCAGTATCAACATTAGGGCGTTTACTTAATGCTTGTCCTATTTGTAAGCGTTGAAACTGTGTTGTACTAAATTTGTCGTGAATTACCAAAATTGATGCTTTTTTTAGGCTATCAACAATATTATTATCAGACTGAAATTTCCAATTTACCTCTTGCATTCGTATTTTTGGTAAAAAATATGTTTTTGCGGTAATTTCCCTGCCTTTTGTATCTTTTATCAAAAGTGTATAATCTCCTTTTTGAGTGCTATCCACAAGTTCTCTAGAAGTATAATTAAAAACTTTATTGTTACTCAAGTCGCCATCCATTCTATATTGAAGTGCCACTATATGGTTATTATGCGTTATGTAAACAAGTGCATCTTTTACTTGTGGCAAGTTGAATTGGGCATAAGTATTAGGAATATTAATTGCAGGGTCAAGGTAAGATACAGTTTCCGTAAGCAATAATTGATAAGGTTTCCCGTGTTCCAAATAACATTCTACGACTAATTGACTTTTACTTTTTGGTAATTCTATGTCAATATTACTTTCTAAATTACAAGAATAAAGAAAAAATATTAATAGGATAACAATTAGTTTTATATGGGTCATTTGAAAATATTTTTTGTTTTTTTTATGTTAAATGGTAGTTTGTAGAAATACGAATCAAACTTATTAGACCTTCAATATCAAGACCTTCAAGGTTTCAAAAACCTTGAAGGTCTTGATATTATGTAATCTAAAACTTGAAATTATAGGTTATAGATGGAATAATAGGAAATAATGCTACTTGTTTGGCTACACGCCTAAGTGCCGTTGGAGGCAAAGGAACATTATTATCATCTTGTGTAATGGTTTCAATATAAACAAAATAGGCATTTCTTCTATTATAAACATTATAAATGCTAAAAGTCCAATCAGACTCACCCCATTTGTGTTTTCTTTTTCTGATAATATTCAAATCTGCTCTGTGATAAGCAGGCAAGCGAAAATTACTTCTTTCCTGCACGCCACCAGCCACAAAACCAGCTCCTGTAATGTCTTGCAAAACAAACAAATCCGTAGGAATTGAAGTAGCATTTCCTGTACGATAGACGAAATTAGCAGAGAATGTCCATTTGTCGTTGATGGCATAAGCGGCAACTATTGACAAGTCGTGGCGACTATCATATTTAGGATAAAATGTCTTTCCTCCATTGATAGGACCATTTCCGTTGCTACTGTCTGCAAATTGGCGTTTTGTCCAAGAAATAGTGTAACCTATCCAACCAGTTAGTTTACCTGATTTTTTTTCTAAGTAAATTTCATTTCCATAACCCCAACCACGCCCAAAAACAAATTCTTTTTCTAGATTATCATTAGCAAAAAGTTGCGCACCATCTTTCAAATCAACCTGATTAGCTAGTTTTTTGTAATAAATTTCGTTTGAGAGTAGATATTTCCCTTCTTTTCCCAAAAGAAAACTTGCTCCAGCCGCTACTTGTTGCGACATTTGCGGCTTAAAATTCCCTGTCGTTGGATACCAAATATCAGTAGGCAAACTTGCCCCAGAATTAGAAACAAGATTAAGATATTGGTACATTTGAGAGGCACTAGCTTTGATAGAAATTTTCTCATTGACTTTGTAGCGTGCCGCAATACGTGGTTCAAGTCCGCCATACCATTTACCATTTTGATTAAACCCCGACAAGCGCAAGCCAGCATTTAGTTTCCATTGTGCATTGATGTCGTATTCGTCATTAACATACACACCATATTCTGTGGCATCAAGCCCTTTGCCAGCCTGAAAATCAATTTTACCATCATTACTTGTAAAACTTGTACGCCCTATTTCAAATAAATGCTGTGTTGCTTGCACACCAAAACGCAGGTTATTTTTGTTATTGATAGCATAATCAAAATCAATTTTTCCGTTGTAATCTTTCACGCCAGAGCCAATAGAAAAATTAAATTGACCAAAAGAATTATTGATTTTGTATTTATAATCCGAATAAACCAAAGAAACATTCATAAAAAGTTTTGGGCTAATGTTTCTATTCCAACGGAAAGTACCAGTAGTATTACCCCAATCAAAATCAAATTTGAAGGTTCTATTAGAAAAGTTAAAAACATCTCGCCCAAAATAACCACTCACAAAAATCCTATCACGCTTGCCTACCACAAAATTCATTTTGAGGTTCATATCATAAAAATAATAGTCAGGAATAGGATTTACCTTAGGTTTTCCTTCATTTGCTTTATTGATTTGACGAGTAAAAATATCAAAATAAGTACGGCGTGCAGAGAAAATAAAAGAAGATTTATCTTTTTGGATAGGAGCTTCTACCGTTAGACGAGAAGAAATAAGCCCAATTCCACCAGAAACAGAGAGTTTTTTGCTGTTTCCTTCTTTGAGTTTGACATCAAGCACAGACGACAATCTGCCACCATATTGGGCAGGGAAATCACCTTTATACAAATCAACATTTTTAACGGCATCAGCATTGAAAATACTAAAAAATCCAAACAAATGGGAGGCATTATAAACCACTGCCTCATCTAAAAGTACCAGATTTTGGTCTGCGCCACCACCACGCACATACAAACCAGACGAGCCTTCACTACCTGACTTTACGCCAGGTTTTAGCTGCAAAATCTTAATCAAATCCACCTCTCCAAAAATGACAGGAACAGTTTTTATTTCTTTTGCGCTAAGTGTTACGGTACTCATTTGGGTATTTTCAAGCTCTTGTTTGAACTTATCCGCCACCACTTCTGCGGCTTCCAGTTCTTCATCAGAAAGCTGAATATCTAAAACTGTGTTTTGGGTAAGATTTAACTCTTTTGTTATTGATTTGAAACCAACAAAAGAATAGGTTATTTTGACATTTCCAGCAGGTACTGAAAGCGCATAATAACCATAATTATTGCTTACAACACCAATTTTAGTGTTTTCATCTTGTGCAGTTGCGCCTTGCAAATCTTCTCCGTTGCTGGCATCTTTGATATAGCCGCTTATGGTAAATTTTTGTTGTGAAAAAGCATTTAGAGAAATGAAAAGCAAAGAAAAACAAAGAATAAAGCGCATAGTGGAATTGTGAGTTGTG
>JANYGM010000117.1 GCA_025362415.1 bacterium | reverse complement strand
TCCCCTGTGTCGTCAGGTGTTTCCACCTGACGACAAATGCGCTTTTAGGTTTTCATTTTGGAGAAAATAATGATTTTTACGTTTTATTTTCTCCAAAAACTGGTATTTAAAAGCTATATTTGTTGTCGGGTGGAAACACCCGACAACACAAAGTATAGCACTTTTTTAGAAATTAACATTACTGGGTACAGACCTAATTTAACCAAATTCAAAATCATTTTTGCGTAACATCAGGTGATAATTCATAATTCCTAATTAACAATTCCTAATTCATACTTATTTTTGATGAAAAATTTGCCCCAATAATCTTGGCAAACTCCCTAAAATAAAGATAAAACTTAATAATGGTTTATAATTACTAAAATCAAAAAAAGCAATACCATAAACATCTATAAATAATTTGAGCGTGTCTGTATTTGCCAAAACAGGTGCTAAAATAGCCTGCTGAAAGGCTTTTCCTGCAAGTTCTGGAGTTGCCTCCTTACTAGCATTCATATAACTTACCACAATATAAATGAGCATCAACAAAATCAAAGAAAATAAAATCCTACAAAACCAAACAAAAATCTTATCCAAAATCCTTGCTTTTTCACCAAATTCTCCATTTTTAAACTGTTTTTGACGAGATTTTACTGCAACAAAACCAAAACCTATCAATAAAACAAGAAAAATACAAATTTCTACCTCAAAAACACCTATTATCTGTGCAAAAAGTGCTGTAATAAAAAAACTTAAAAAAAAAGAAGAAAGTGTGTCGTAGCGTATTTTAGATAACATTTTAAAGTGTTGTAAGTGTAAAAGATTGATAAGAAATAAAAAAAATATTTTCACAAATTTATTACTTTTATTGCTAATTTCTTACTAATTTCCTACTTATTTCAAGCATTTTTTTTATTCACAAAAAAACATTACTTTTGCACAAGTGTTATGTACGCAATACGCACATACACAAATCATCTCAAAAAATAGCAATGAAGAATATTCGTAATTTTTGCATTATTGCACACATTGACCACGGAAAAAGCACGCTGGCAGACCGTTTACTGGAATTTACCAAAACCGTTACTTCTCGTGATATGCAGGCGCAACTACTAGATAATATGGATTTGGAGCGTGAAAGAGGCATTACTATAAAGAGCCACGCTATCCAAATGGAATATCATTATAAGGGGGAAGACTATATATTAAATCTTATTGATACCCCTGGACACGTTGATTTTTCTTATGAAGTTTCTCGCTCAATAGCTGCCTGTGAGGGTGCGCTTTTGATTGTTGATGCTTCACAAGGCGTTGAGGCTCAAACTATTTCTAATCTTTATTTGGCTATTGGAAGTGATTTAACTATTATTCCAGTTTTGAATAAAATTGACCTTCCTGGCGCAATGCCTGAAGAAATGGAAGACCAAGTGATAGAACTGATTGGTTGCAAACGTGAGGAAATTATTAGGGCATCTGGTAAGGAAGGAATTGGTATTGTGGATATTTTGGCGGCTATTGTAGAGCGTATTCCTGCGCCAAAAGGTAGCATTGATGAGCCGTTGCAAGCACTTATTTTTGACTCTGTTTATAATACTTACAGAGGTATTGAGGTTATTTTTAGAGTACGAAATGGTAGCATTAGTAAGGGTGATAAAGTCAAATTTTTTGCCACAGGAAAAGAATATATTGCTGATGAAGTTGGTACATTAAAGTTGGATAAAGAGCCTAAAAAGACTATTTTTGCAGGTGATGTAGGTTATTTGATTTCTGGAATAAAAAATGCTCGTGAGGTAAAAGTTGGTGATACAATCACACATCTAAACACAACGGCACAACCTATTGTAGGGTTTTCTGATGTAAAACCAATGGTTTTTGCAGGGATTTATCCTGTTGAAACATCAGAATTTGAAGATTTGCGTGATGCAATGGAAAAACTGCAACTCAATGATGCGGCACTTGTTTGGGAGCCAGAAACATCTGTTGCCTTAGGTTTTGGCTTTCGTTGTGGCTTTTTAGGAATGTTGCATATGGAAATCATACAAGAACGTCTAGAACGTGAGTTTGATATGACTGTTATTACAACTGTACCAAGTGTGCAGTTTGTTGTGAATACCACCAAAGGGGAAACTTTGCGCATACAAGCACCATCAGAAATGCCTGAACCTAATTATATTTCTAGCATTGAAGAGCCTTATGTAAAAGCGCAAATCATCAGTAAATCTGAATATGTTGGGGTGATTATGACGCTTTGTATGGACAAACGTGGCATTCTCAAAAATCAGGTTTATCTTACTTCTGATAGAGTTGAGCTTACTTTTGATTTGCCTTTATCTGAAATTGTCTTTGACTTTTTTGATAGATTAAAGACTATTTCACGAGGTTATGCTTCTCTTGATTACGAACTTATTGGAATGAAAGAATCCAAAATGGTGAAACTTGATATTATGCTAAATGGTGAAAAAGTTGATGCACTTTCTGCGGTTGTGCATAAAGATAAGGCTTATGATTGGGGCAAACGTCTGTGTGAAAAACTACGAGAATTGCTGCCACGCCAACAATTTGAGATTGCTATTCAGGCAGCTATTGGTGCGAAAATTATTGCTAGAGAATCCGTTAAAGCTCTTAGAAAGAACGTATTAGCCAAATGTTATGGTGGTGATATTTCTAGAAAAAGAAAACTTTTGGATAAACAAAAGAAAGGTAAAAAACGTATGCGCCAAGTCGGAAACGTAGAAATTCCGCAAGAAGCATTTATGGCAGTGCTTAAATTAGAGTAGTTTTGAGGTACGAGGTTTGAGGTACAAAAAAAGAAAATCAATAAAAAATATATTTAGCTCCAGAGGAGCGGCATATTTATAGAAAGAATATTTATGACAAAAATAGCCATTGTAGGCGCAACAGGACTTGTTGGCAACGAAATTCTTAAAGTTTTAGATGAGCGTAAAGTATCATTTTCAGAACTTTACTTGGTTGCATCAGACAAATCAAAAGGAAAAGAAATTGTTTTCCAAAATAAAAAATATGCCATTATCACAATGCAGCAGGCTATTGACTTAAAACCTGATTTTGCTATTTTTTCTGCTGGTGGTAATACTTCCCTAGAATTTGCGCCAAAATTTGCCAAAAATGGCACAACTGTCATTGACAACTCCTCTGCGTGGCGTATGGACAATACCAAAAAGCTCATTGTACCTGAAATAAATGGGCATTTGCTCACGAAAGAAGACAAAATAATTGCTAATCCTAATTGCTCTACTATCCAAATGGTGCTTGCACTTGCGCCCTTGCACGCACGCTACAAACTCAAAAGGATAGTGGTTTCTACGTATCAGTCGGTTTCTGGTACTGGAAAAGATGCCGTAGAGCAACTAATGCAAGAACGTGCAAGCAATTTTGGAGATACAAAAACAATTAGCAAAGTGTATCCACATCAAATAGACTTAAATATTTTACCTCATATTGATGTTTTTTTGGAGAATGATTATACCAAAGAAGAGATGAAAATGGTCAATGAAACTCGCAAGATTTTGGGGGATAATAGCATAGGAATTACGGCTACAACGGTGCGTGTGCCTGTTGTGGGTGGACATTCAGAAGCGGTTAATGCAGCATTTGAACAAGAATTTGAGATAACAGATATTCGTAAAATCTTGTCAGAAACGGAAGGAATAGTGTTGCAAGATGATGTAAAAAACAACATTTATCCTATGCCAATAAGTGCGCAGGGCAAAGACGAGGTTTTTGTTGGGCGTATTCGTAGAGATGAATCACAAGCAAAAACCCTTAATATGTGGATTGTAGCGGATAATTTGCGCAAAGGTGCGGCTACAAATGCCGTTCAAATTATGGAATATTTGATAAAATCCTAGATAAAGAATAGTTGGTGGGTTTTTGTCCCTCTTTATTTAATTTTCATTCCTTATATTGAGCGTTTTAACAACACGCTTCCTCAAAGAACTTCAAGATTAGTAAAAACACCTCCAACCCTAGCAAGATGCTAGTCTTAGGAAGGAGGGGAGTTTTGTCCCTCTCCTTTTCAAGGAGGGGTTAGGAGTAGTCTTGATATTTGTTTGTGCTAAACATTTGATAATCAAGTGATAAAACTCTATAGCACTCCCCTGCCTAATATTCAAAAGTAGCCTATCAAAAAAATAAATATGGAAATTATCTACAAAAATACAGATTTGGAAGCTATTTTAGCGGTTTTGGTGCTTACTATTGGCTTTGTGGCTTATTGGTTTGTGGCACAATCTCCCAAAATGCAAAGATTTTTTAATGAAAAAGCCCCCAGTCCCAGAGAGGTGCAAATACAAACAGATGCTAATACTCCCCTTTGGGGTCGGAGGCTATATTATGTGCTTTTCCAGCGTTATGTAGGGGTTTTCTTCTTAGGGATTTTGCCCTGTTTTGTTTTATTGATTTTTACAGACAAAAACATTTCTGAATATGGTTTAAACCTTGATTTTAATAATAAAAATACGCTAATAATGTTGTATTGGATAGTGGGAATGTGCGCTGTTGTCCTTCCTACAAGTTATATCAATGCAAAAAAAGAAGATAATTTAGCAATGTACCCACAAATACGAGCTAAAATTTGGACAAAAATGACTTTTTTCTACGAATGGACTAGCTGGATAGCTTATTTATTTGCGTATGAATTACTTTTTAGGGGCTTTTTCTTGTATGCGTGTGTGCGTGTAATGCCTGCAAGCGTGGCAATATGTGTCAATGCCTGTGCTTATGCACTTGCTCATCTGCCAAAAGGACAAAAAGAAGCCGTTGGAGCTATTCCTTTGGGTATTTTGTTTTCGTATGTAACGCTAATAACGGGCAATATTTGGGTAGCATTTTTGGTACATTGTGTAATGGCACTTTCTAACTCTATTTTTTCGTTTTACTTTCAAAAAGAAATGAAATACAAAAAATAGTTTTATCTTTGTAAATAATTAGGAATTAGAAATTAGGAATGGTGAATTAAATACAAAGTATTCATAATCAAATTATTATAAAAACTAAAAAATCATTTATGCAAACCATTTTTCCGCCTGAAAAGCTCCCAAACGCAAATAATAAGCTAAAAACAGTTTTTTTGGCAGGAAGTATTGATATGGGTAAAAGCATTGATTGGCAAACAGAACTAACTCAAATGCTTTCTGCTGATTGGAACGGCATTTTACTTAATCCTAGAAGGAAAAATTGGGATAGCTCGTGGGTACAATCTATTGAAAATGAACAGTTTAGAGAACAAGTAGAATGGGAACTTTCGGGCTTAGAACTTGCGGATATTGTGGTGGTTTATTTTGCGCCAGAAAGCGTTGCACCTATCACACTTCTAGAACTTGGACTATTTGGGCGTACAAAAAAAATGGTTGTTTGTTGTCCTGATGGCTTTTGGAGGAAAGGAAATGTAGATATTGTTTGCAAAAAATATAATATTTTTCAAGTAGAAACGCTCCAAGAAATAGCAGAGTTTGTGAGAAATAATTAAGAAAATGTATTCGTTCCAGCGGAACACAATATTTATAGAAAAATAGTACCAAAAAATGTATTCGTTCCAGCGGAACGCAATATTTATAGAAGATGCACCAAAAATGTATTCGTTCCAGTGGAACGCAATATTTATAGGAAATAGTACCAAAAATGTATTCGTTCCAGTGGAACACAATATTTATAGAAAAATAGTACTAAAAAAGTGTATTCGTTCCAGTGGAACGCAATATTTATAGAAAATAGCACCAAAAAATATATTCGTTCCAGCGGAACGCAATATTTATAGAAAATGTACCAAAAAAATGTATTCGTTCCAGCGGAACACAATATTTATAGAAAAATAGTACCAAAAAATGTATTCGTTCCAGCGGAACGCAATATTTATAGAAAACGTAGCAAAAAAAGTGCATTCGTTCCAGCGGAACGCAATATTTATAGAAAATAATCAATTATCTAATGGCAAATACATTTTCACAAATCTATATTCAGATAGTTTTTGCTGTAAAAGGCAGGCAAAATCTCATTAGCAAAGATTGGAAAGATGAACTCTACAAATATATCACAGGAATTTGTACTAACAATCAACAAAAACTAATAGCTATCAATGGTGTAGCAGACCATATTCATATTTTAATTGGTTTAAAGCCTGCAATGGCACTTTCAGATTTAATGCGAGAAATAAAAACGAGTTCTAGTAAGTTTATCAATGAAAAAGGCTGGATAAAAGGCAATTTTAATTGGCAAGAAGGATATGGTGCATTTTCTTACTCTCATTCGCAACTTGATAACGTAATTGCATATATTCAGAATCAAGAAATACATCATCAAACGAAAACATTTAAAGAGGAATATCTAGCTTTTTTAGATAAATTTGATATTAGTTTTGAAGAACGCTATTTATTTGAATGGATAGAATAAAATACATTTCTCTATAAATATTGTGTTCCGCTGGAACAAATACAATTCTTTGTTACATTTTCTATAAATATTGTGTTCCGCTGGAACGAATACAGTTTTTTGTTATGTTTTCTATAAAATTTAAAAGTAATATTTCGTTAAAATCTAAATCCTAAAACCATAAAAAAATCTCTAAAAAAATGACAACTAAAAAACTGTTTTTCACCATTTTATTTTCCTTGACAGTTGCCTACGCAAGCGCACAACAAGGAATTACGCTCCGAGATGCTCAAAAAGAAGGCATTGGCTCTAATGAACTTGACAAAACATACATAAATGCTTTAAGTACTGTAGAAACAAGCGTAACAGGAGAGAAAAAAGATGAGGTATTACTTGCAGCGTGGAAAAAACTACTCAATGATTTGCGTGTATTCCTCAAAAAAAATGATTTTGAATGGAAAGAAGATGCAAGTTGTTTGAATAAAGTTTATTTTACGCCAGAAGGCAAAATAGCCTATTTCCTTTATGATGTGCCTTCTTTGGACGAAAAAGACCAAGCAGAATTTAAAAGATTGCTCAACGTTTTCATCAAAGATTATACCTTTGGTTATACTACAAAAAAACAATTTACGCAATGTGGCTCAACAAAATTCAAGAGTAGTGTTGTAAAAAAATAAACCCTAAAAAACCTCAAAAAAATGACAAAAAAAATTGTAAAAGTGGGCAATATTGACTGTGGCGCAGACCAATTGTTTCTTATTTCTGGTCCTTGTGTGATAGAAGAAGAAAGTATAATGATGCGTACCGCTGAAAAACTTAAAGAAGTGAGCGAACGCCTTAAAATCCCTGTAATTTTTAAGTCTTCATACCAAAAAGATAACCGTAGCTCACTTAAATACTATATTGGTCCTCGTATTGATGAGGGTTTGAAGATGCTACAAAAAATCAAAGAACAGTTTGGTTTTGCGCTTTTGTCGGATATTCATTACCCAGACCAGTGCGTGCCTGCTGCGCAAGTGCTTGATGTGTTGCAAATACCTGCGTATTTGTGTATGCAAACAGATTTGATGGTTGCTGCTGCAAAAACAGGCAAAGTTATCAATATCAAACACGGACAGTTTTTAGCTCCTGAAAATATGCAAAAACCTTGCGACAAAGCAGTAGAAAGTGGAAATGACCAGATTATTTTGACTGAAAGAGGTTTTACATTAGGTTATAATGACCTTGTCGTTGACCCACGCAGTTTTTATCACCTCAATAAAACTGGTTTTCCTGTCGTTTTTGACATTACGCACTCTATCCGTAAATATGGTATTCCTAGCGCAGACCCAAATGGTGGAGCAAGAGAGTTTTTGCCTGTTATTTCTCGTGCAGGCGTGGCGGCAGGTGTTGATGGCGTGTTTATAGAAACGCACCCAGACCCAAATAAAGCCCTTTGTGATGCAGCAAGCCAGCTTTCTGTGTATGATTTGGAAGAGTTTTTGAAACCACTAATAGAACTTCACGAAATTGAAGTGAAGTATAGAAATAAATAATAAAAACCACCCCTAACCCCTCCTTGAAAAAGGAGGGGAATAAAAAACTCATTTCACCAAATGAAAGCACTTATTCCTGTGGCAGGTATTGGCTCAAAATTGCGCCCACACACACATACACAACCAAAATCATTAGTTCCTATTGCGGGTAAGCCTATTTTGGCGCATATTATTGATGATTTACGAGATGGTGGAATTACTGATTTTGTGTTTGTTTTGGGTTATTTGGGTGATAAAATTGAGTATTTTGTAAGGAAAACCTACGGAGATAGCATAAAATCAGAATTTATTTTGCAAGAACCTCGTGAAGGGCTTGCTCACGCTGTTTGGAGCTGCAAAAAACAGTTAGAAAATGAAAAAGAATTACTAATTGTGCTTGGTGATACTATTGCTCATTTGGATATTTCCGCAATTATTAAGGCAAAAACAAGTGTGGTGGGCGTAATGAAAGTGTCTAATCCTGCGCTTTTTGGTGTAGCAGAATTAGACGAAAAAACGCATCAAATCATCAAATTAAGTGAAAAACCAAAAATTCCAAAGTCTAATTTGGCACTTGTAGGCATTTATAAAATCAAAAATCTGAAAGCTTTATTTGATGCTATTGAATATATTATCAAAAATAATATTAAAAATAATGGAGAATACCACCTTACAGATGCGCTAATGCGTATGATAACACAAGGAGAAGTGATTTTTTCACAACTTGTGCATCATTGGTACGACTGTGGGCGCAAAGAAACACTTTTGGAAGCAAATGCTATTCTTTTAAATCAAGACAAATTTAAGCAAAATCTGCCCCAATTTCCTAATACCATTATTATTCCGCCTGTAAGTATTGGTGCAAATTGTCAGCTTTCCAACTGTATTATAGGACCTAATGTGGCTATTGGTGAAGATACCATTATTGAATATTCTGTTGTTCAAAACTCTATTATTGGTTCTTTTAGCGGTTTGGAGAATGTTGTACTGAAAAATTCTATCATAGGAAATGATACTTCTATCAAAGGGCTTAGCCAAAGTTTGAATATTGGAGATAGTACAGAACTTAATTTTAATAAATAATAGCCCCTAAATCCCCAAAGAAATAGCCCCTAAATCCCCAAAGGGGACTTTAATACAGCTAGATAAGGATATTGTAAAAATAAAAAGATGAGATTCTTTAATTCTTGTTGTTAATATAATTTTGCAAATGAAATTTATTTTTAAAATTATGTTGTTTCAGGCATCAAAATTGTCCTAAACGTAAGATTTATTCTTGGTGTTTGGATTTTGGTTGTTTTTGGGAGCGAATGCAACCAGTTGGCTTGTGTGTCATCTTTCATCAAAAGTAAACTTCCATTTTCCAGCAAAATATCCACGTTTTTGATGTTATTGTAAGGATTATTGTCAGGGTTATTTTCTTTTGCTTTTTTATGTTTGAAAGAAAATTTGCGTTCTGCGCCAAAACTTAGAGAAGCAATAGCACTATTTTTTTGGAGATATTTGTCGTCATCACTATGCCAGCCCATACCTTCGTTTCCGTTGTGATAAAGGTTGCACAAACACGAATTAAACGTATTTCCAGTAAGATTTTCTATGATATTTTTGAGTGAAAGCAGTTCTGTTGTCCACAAAAGGGCAGTCTTAGAAATACCAGAATATTTGTAAAAATAGGCTTTATCACCATACCAAGCTACTTTTCTAGCTGTAATGATGTGTTTTCCAAAGATAATGGCTTCATCATTTTCCCACGCAAGCGTATGCAAAAGGCTATCAAAATAACTTTCTATCTCTTTTTGAGGTAATACTTTGCCAAAATAGTTCACTACGCCATCACAAGGCAATAAATTGATATTTTTATCAAAAAAATCAGGTATATTTTGCGTATTAAATAAGTCCATTTTGTAGTATTTCTTGTATTTTAATTCCTAATTCACAATTCCTAATTCCTAATTTCTAATTTCTAATTTCTAATTCACAATTCCTAATTAAAAATTCCTTTTTGCAGCTTCCCAGCCAATAATAGCAGTTTTTCGTGTTGTTCCCCACATATAACCGCCTATCATTCCGCTTGCTTGTATGACTCTGTGGCAAGGAATAAGAAATGCCACAGGATTTTTGCCAATAGCAGTTCCTACGGCTCTTGTAGCATTAGGATTGTTTATTTTTTCTGCTATATTTCCATAGGTAGAAAGTTCTCCTAATGGTATTTTAAGCAACATTTCCCAGACTTTTAGCTGAAACTCTGTACCTTTTAGGTGAAGTTTAATCTTAGGAATATTTTTATTATTATCAGAATTTATATCAAAATTAGTATTAAAATCTTGCGCAAAAAAAGCAAGTGCATCTTCTTGAAAAACATCTTTTATTTCATTGAAATTTGCCTTAGAAAAGTTGTTTTGAAGGCTTTTAAAAGCTATTTCTTGGTTGTTTTCTTGACTATAAACTTGATTATCAACAAATGCCATATAACAAATACCTTTGGTGGTAGAAGCAACCAAAATCTCTCCAAAAGGACTTTCATAAAAATTATAATTGATACTAAGGTTTTCGCCACTATTTTTAAACTCATAAGGAGTCATACCTTCAATATTCATAAATAGGTCGTGCAAACGCCCTGTTCCAGACAAACCAGTTTCGTGTGCGACATCAAATAAAGTGCTTTTTGGTTCTTTGAGGATATTTTTTGCGTATTCTATGCTGATATATTGCAAGAATTTTTTTGGACTCACGCCTGCCCATTCTGTGAAAATCCGTTGAAAATGAAAAGGGCTAAGATGCACTTTTTCTGCTATTTCTGAAAGATTTGGCTGTTTTTTGAAATTTTCTTTAATGTAACTTATGGCAGTTGCAATTCTGTCATAATTGAGGTTATTGTTTGTATTTTCATTCATTTTTTTAGTTGTTTTCACAAAGTGTGTAGAATTTTATAGGGCAAAAATAACTATTTTTTGACAGGCATAAAACCCAAAACTTGCTAAAAAAAGTATCAAAACAAAAAATAGGTAGCCTAACTTGCGTTTGACTACCTATTTTTCGTTTTTTTCACCTTTTACTCCTTTTGTCTATGGCAAGACAACTCAAATATAAGTATATTTTTGATGAATACAAACGAAATTAAGAATTTTTTTAAAATTATTTGTTGCTGTAAAAGTTCCGTTGCAAAATAGTGTCTTGTTGTTTGGTGAGGACACCAAACAATGTTATAACCCATGTTTGGTGTCCCCACCAAACGTTTTTCCCAAAAATTGCAACGAATAATTTACAGTAACAATTATTTCATTTTTTTTGCATCAGCCAACGCTTGCTCACCCATTTTGACATAATCATCATTTTTGCCTTCTGTAGCAAGTTTAATTACGTCTGCTGCGGTTGCCAAAGCACCTTTTTTGTCCATCATTTTCATTTGGATTTTAGCTTTTAAAAGTGCTATCCAATAGGCTTTTGGATTAAGCTCAACTGCTTTATTTACCCATTCAGATGCTTTTTTGATGTCTTTTCCATTCTCAAAATAATAGCTAGCCGCCTGAAAATAAGGACGAGTATCAGCAGCAAGAGAAGTTTCTATGTTTTTCATTATTTTGGTGTCAATATCAGATTTTACACTGAAAGCCACACGAGTTTGCTCCCACAAAAGCTCAATATTCGCCATATTTGGCGCAATATCAGCAATATTTACAGTAAAAGTTTCTACTTTACTTGCAAGCATTGTAGGTTTTACTTTAAAACGTCCAAGTTCTTCTGTTGCCTTGTAGTCAGCCACATTTCCACCCAAAGTAAGGTCTTTGTAAAGCATCAATTCCCAGCTATCTTTGTTTGGAACTGAATAGAGGGCATAAGTACCAGCAGGAACAGCAAGCCCCTCAACCGTTACGTTTTCACCAAACGTAATTTTGGTAGCACCATTTGCACCAGTACGCCACGTTTTACCAAAAGGCACTAATTCACCATAAATAGCACGTCCTTTGGCACTAGGGCGAGAGTATTCTACTGTAATATCAGACAAAGCAAAACTTTGTTTGAGTGTTTGTGCTGGACTTGGTGCAGGCACTTTTAAGCCTTGCGCTTGTAAATTTTGTGTTGAAATAGAAAAAGAAGTTGCTATTAAAGCAGCTACAATGATTTTTTTGTAGTTCATAAAGATTAAGACGTAACGTAAATATTAGTTTGTTTTTTATTATTGAAGTTTTTTATTAGTTAAACTTCTTTTCTTAATACTCAAAAAATGCCCAGAAAGTTCATAAAAATATTTTTTTGCACTATTTTTGACAGTGTTTTGAAAGAAATAACTATATTTGATTTTTAGGAAATATAACTTAAAATCATTTTTTCAACTTTTAACTTTACTATTATGAAACCTATTTCACTCTCAAAATGTATGACTTTTCATATATCATATATCATACATCACACATCATATATTTTTCTTATTTGTAGTTTTTTTATTGGAATTTCTAATAAAATAATGGCGCAGGGTTGCAGTGATGCAGGTTTTTGCACAATGGGTGCGCTCAAACCTAGTCAAAAATTCAATAAAGCAATGAATGTGCGTTTGCGTTCTGTGGAACTAGGGCAATATTTGGGTGTTACGAAGTTTGATGATGATATTTTTGTTACTAATCTTGATTTTAATATTGGTGTTGGCAAAAAAAATAGTTTTCAGCTAAAAGTGCCTTATATGTACATAAGTGCGCCTTTGGCAAATACGCAAGGACTTTCTGATATTACTTTGAGCTTTTCTAGAAATGTGTATTTTTCTGAAAAAAATCAAATAAATGTAACTATTGGTACAAAAATCCCTATTGGAGGCGTAAACAAAACAAGTAAGGATAATATTGTGCTTCCAATGTACTATCAGACAAGTTTAGGAACGTATGATATTGTGATTGGAGGTTCGTGGCTTACACATGGCTGGCTTGTGGGCGTGGGCATACAACACCCATTCAACGAAATTGATAGCAAATTTAAGTGGGGACTTTGGAAAAATAATGAAGATGAGCAAAATGCTAGGCGTTATCCTGTGTCGCAAGCTCTCAAACGTGGCACAGATGGAATGATACGCATAGAAAAAAGTTTGCGCTTTGCAAAATTTGGCTTTCAAGTGGGTGGTTTGGCTATTTACCGTTTTAATAAAGATGAAATACTTGACCCAGCCACCAATGTACGCATAAAAGTTGATGGAACAGATGGTTTTGCTTTTACGGTTTTGGCAAGTGCTAATTATAATTTTGACACACAATCTGCACTAAAAGTAGGTTTTGGAAGGAAAGCTTTTGATGGTATAAGCCGTTTGAGGAATACTGATGGGCTTTCTCGTGAGTATGTTTTTACGCTAGGATATGAATTTAGATTTTAGGGATTAAAAATATTATAAAACTTTGTGGTTTAATTCGTTGTTTGTGTTGCGACACTAAAACACCAAACAATGGTAGGAAAAGCATACTGGCAAAGGCAAAATGTGTTATTCTAAAAAACGAAATATGATAATTAAAAATAATGGTATTACAAGAGATAATTTTTATATCCCACCTTTTGAATTAAATGAAGGAGAAGTTGTAATTCTACATTTGTTTGGTGGAAGTCATTATGATTCCATAAGAAATTATTTAAGAGATGTTCTTACAGGAAAGCAGAAAAATGATAATGTAGAAGTTTATAAACCACTTTTATTTGTTGATTATATTTTTGAATCAAAATGGAGAAGTTTATTTTATCCTCTTACTGTTGGGGAGTATTTGAAGAAAAATGCAGATACTAAAAGTAGTTATGCGACTAAAATATATGAAACTAACAGTTGGATAACTAAAAGAACGAAAGTTAATATTCTTACAGGCGCACTAAGAAAGTTGTTAAGTCTATTTGCAAAATTATCAAAATCAAGAGATATAGTCTTTGATTTAGACGGACAAGACCCTCTTGGAGCAATGAATATGTACAAATTTGTTAAAGAAAATGTGAAAAATGGAGGTTGTGCAATTTTACTTGATTGGGTAGATGACTTCAGAAATGATTGTACGAAGTTTATACAATTAGAGCAGATAAAATTTACTGTGGTGTCAGGTTTTTCTAATAACAGACACCATACTGATATCAACTTAAGAATTTAAAAGACCAAAACTAGATACTTCACGAATAGCCAGAGGCTTTCGTGAAGTTAGATAGAAACAAAGAATTAAGACCTTCAAAGTTAGCCCTTCAAGGTTTTAAAAACCTTGAAGGGCTGTTTTGAAGGTCTGTTAATTAAATACTTGAAAATTTATTCTTCTTCCAAAAATGCCTTCAAATCCATTCTATTCAAATCTTCTATTACATCAACACAAAAACTATCAATATCCGTTTTGACAAGTTTTATCTTAAAACCATTTTCTAACCAACGCAATTGTTCCAAACTCTCCATTTCTTCCAAACTAGAAACTGAAAGTTTAGTTATTTTCTCCAAAATATCTGCTCTGTACGCATACATACCTACGTGCTTGTAAAAATCATAGTTTTGTAGCCAAGTTTCTCTTTTATGTTTGTGAAGATACGGAATGATATTTCTACTAAAATAAAGGGCTTCTTGCGCTGTATTCATAGTTATTTTGACCTCGTTGGGGTCTGAAAGTTCTTCTTCTGACGAAATTTTTTTGATAAGTGTCGCAAGTTCTGTATCAACGGAAAGTGCCTCACAAAGGGCATTTATCTGCGCTGGACGTATAAAAGGCTCATCTCCTTGAATATTAAGCACAAAATCATATTTTACACCAAATAATTTTTCTGCTTGTTGCAACGCTTCCTGACAACGGTCTGTACCACTTGGGTGGCTTTCCTGTGTCATTATGGGCGTTTGTGCAAGTGCTTTTATATGATTAAAAATAATTTCGTGGTCTGTGGCTACTACCACATTTGTAAGAGTTGATGCTTTCAAAGAGCGTTCTAAAACACGTTGTACCATTGTTTTTCCTTCAATAATATGCATTGCTTTGGCAGGAAAACGAGTAGAGGCATATCTAGCTGGGATTATTCCTAAAATTTTCATATATTTTTTTGTGTTTGCTCTTAAATTATTTATTACTTTTAGTTTTTATTAAGAACTAATCAATTTAATACCAAAGCCTACAATTTATACAATTTCTCTGCAATTTCTCTATCATTAGACAAACGAGGCACTTTATTTTGCCCACCCAATTTCCCCAAAGATTTCATATAACTAATAAAAGCATCAGAAGGCAATACTTTAATCTTTAACGTGCTTAAAATATTTCCAGTTATCAAGTCGGTGTAATAAATATTAAGTTTTTGCATTTCTTTGTCAAGCGTTTGCGCAAATAAATCAAGATTATTAGGTAGTTTTGAAAACGCAATAAGCCATTCGTGATGCGGTAAGGCACTCTCTTGTGATGTAACTTGTGGCGTTACCTGCGGCGCAACCGTAAATTCTGTAATTTCCACTTCTGGAAACTGCAAAAGTGTATGTTTCATAGCTTTTTCTACCTCCTCCCCTATTACGTGTTCGCCAAAAGCAGAAATAAAATGCTTTATTCTGCCAGAAACAACCACTCTATACGGATTTTTGGAAACAAATTTGACTGTATCACCAATAGAATAGCCCCAAAGTCCTGCATTATTATTGATGATAAGGGCATAATTTTTGTCTAATTCTACCTCCGAAATAGTCAAACGAGTAG
This sequence comes from bacterium, assembly GCA_025362415.1. Taxonomy (GTDB): domain Bacteria; phylum Bacteroidota; class Bacteroidia; order Cytophagales; family Thermonemataceae; genus JANYGM01. Next base: position 10,587 of record JANYGM010000117.1, on the reverse strand, counting down.
GGTTTTCGTTGAAATACTCTTCTGCAGGCACAAATTCAAAGAAAATTCCTGTATCCAAAAGAAGTAATAATCCTTCAGAAATCATTTTGTCTTGGTAAGCAAAAAAGCCTTCAGAAGCAGGAAAAAGCTCTATTGAATCAATTTTTTTGCCAATACTTTCAAATAATTTAGCTTTGTAAGGCTCAAAATTTACGCCTCCATACACAAAAAGAGAAAAATCAGGAAAAATATCCTTAATTTGTTTGCCTGTTTTTGCCTGCAAACGGTCAAAATACATCTGTACCCAAGGCGGAATACCAGAAATTAAGGACATATTTTGATGTAAGGTTTCTTCAATAATTGCATCTAATTTGGTTTCCCAATCTTCAATACAATTAGTTTCATACGTAGGCAACTGATTTGTACGCAGATACGCAGGTACGTGATGGTTGGCAATGCCCGACAAACGCCCTGTAAGCACTTTTCCTTTAGTATCAAGCGTTGGACTTCCAGACAAAAAAATCAATTTTTTATCCAAAAAGTCAGCATTTTTACTTTCGTGTATGTAAGTCAAAAGGGCATTTCTTGCACTATTGATATGATTTGGTATAGATTCTTTTGTGATTGGAATGTATTTTACGCCAGAAGTCGTGCCACTTGTTTTGGCAAAATAAACAGGCAAACCTTTCCATAAAACATCATTTTTACCTTGTATGACTTGCTCAATATACGGTTTTAGTCCTTCATAATCTCGTATTGGCACATTTTTAACAAAATCTTGATGTGTTTTGATGCCTGCAAAATTATGTTCTTTCCCAAAAACTGTATCTTTCGCCTGAAAAATAAGGCTCTTAAATACATTTTTTTGTGTTTCAATAGGCGTGGCAGCCCATTTATTTTGTGCAGACACAATATAGCTAGCAAATGGTTTGGCTAAAAAAGAACGAAAACCCATAAATAGTTGTGAATTGTGAGTTGTGAGTTGTGAGTTGTGAGTTATTTACAAATATATTAGAAATTTAGCAAAAATCAATTTTTTTTACCACATAGGCACAGAGAAAACATAGAAATACACTTTTTGTGGTTATATTTGTCAAAAATATTCTTCATTTTAAAAAATACTTTAGCAAATGTCCAGCATAGAATATCTTTCAAATCCGCTTTTAAAGAATATTAGAGAAGATTTTAAAGGAAATCCGTTTATAAATAACTGTTTTGAATTTTCTGAAAACCCTTCAAAACCGCATAATCCACTTAGTATTTTGAAGTGGCAACTTAGCACCAATCCGCAAAAAGAAGAGAAAAAAAAGGATAAATTCCGTTTGAAAGTCATTGAAAATAAGACTTTTATGAATGATAGCAAAGATATGATTGTGTGGCTTGGTCATTCGTCTTTTTTTATGCGTATAAATGGCGTTACCTTACTCACAGACCCTGTTTTGATAGATTTGCCTTTTGTACCACGCCTTGCAGGGCTGCCCTGCGCTATTTCTGATATTAAAAACATTGATATTTTGCTAATTTCTCACGGACACAGAGACCATTATGATGAAACTTGCGTTAATAAAATCATCTCTCAAAATCCTGATATACAAATACTTATGCCATTACGTATTGGGGAACTTTTGGGCAGAAATCAACAGAAAGTAAATTATCAAGAAGCGGGTTGGTGGCAATATTTTGATTTGGATAAAAACAGTCCTAAAAACTTTTCTAATTTCTTAGAAATCAGTTTTTTACCTGCCAAACATTGGAACAGAAGAGGGATTTTAGACTATAATCAAACGCTTTGGGGAAGTTTTTTTATCAGAAACAAACAAAATAACCAAACTTTTTATTTCGCAGGTGATACTGCTTACGACCAACATTTTACAGAAATAAAAACTGTTATGGGCGCACCTGATGTGTGTTTTATGCCTGTGGGCGCATACAAGCCCGCCAATATTATGTGTGATGCACACACAACGCCACAAGAAGCGCTCCAAGCCTTCCACGACTTAGGTGGGAATACCTTTATTCCAATGCACTATGGCACTTATGACCTCGCAGATGAGCCTTTAGGTGAGCCTGTACGCCTTTTAAAAACCTTTGAAGATAATAAGCAAATTAAAGGAAATTTGAGATTTTTAGATATTGGGGAAGAATTTTTATTATGATTTTTTCACCACATAGGCACATAGAAAACATAGGAATACAATTGTTACATAGAAAAAGAAGACTTCACTTAAAAGTAAGTCTTCTTTAATTTTTTAGACTATTTGGTAACATCAGCAAGAAAGGAACGCATTTTTCGTATTTTACTTCGTAATAATTCACCCCTAATTGTATATTTTTGTAGTAGGTGGGTCTGTTGTCCCAGTAGTTTTTTTCTGATGTAATAAACCAAGCTTTTTCGCCTAATTTTTTGGATAAAAACCATTTTTCTAATAATCTAGTTGTTCTTCCATTGCCATCAATAAAAGGGTGTATTTTGACAAAAACAAGATGAATGTAAGCTGCATAATAAAAAACTTCTTCCATACTAAGGTCAGAAGATAGCAAAATATTGATGTCTGCAAATAATTTTTCTAGTTCTTTTTTGACAAATTCAGGTTCAATGGCAAGGTATATTAGTTTGCCTTCACTTCTTACGCCAACTCTCGCTTTACGAATTTTGCCTCTTTCTTTTTTCAATAAAATAGATGCAGTAAATATTTCGTGTGCTTTTAAGACGTTTTGTAATGTGATTTCGTTTTCTCTAGCAAACTGATAGGCTTTTATTAAATCTTTAATTTCTCTTATTTCTTTGGTTTTTAGATGTAAATTAAATTCTGTGGCTTTGAGGTAAGTATCAAAACTCATTGTATTTCCTTCAATATTGGAAGAGTGAACAGCAGCACTTGCCAAATAAAATTTGAAGTTTTCTACATCTTCTACACTTTCAGTATTCTCTAAAATTTGCTTAAACGCAACATCAATATTAAAAAGAATTTGGATTTTATATGATGTAAGAAATTCATTATTTAATAATTTTAATTTCATAAGAAATTTTATCTACTTATCATATTTTTATTTTTACTTAGTTTTGCCTATTCAGCAGTCTGTATTTCCCATAATCCACCAACATAAGGATTTGGTGTATATTTACTAAGTGCCGAAAGTCCTTTACAAACAGTTTTTAACTTATTTGGTAGTATCAGTTTTGAGTGACTATTTTTCTCTTCATAAGTATCAATAAAATTCTGATAAATATCTTTATACTCATCATTTTTAGGATTGTCAAGATTAAATACTTTGGTTTGCAGATTTTTAAAGCTAAACCATTCCGTGTAAAATCCATCAGCATCAGGAATCTCTTGTGTTTTGTTTTTGGCAGGGAAGTCAGTGATATTTCTAAAACAACTCATATAATCATTGTACTTGCCAACAATCATAAAATAGCTAGTAACATTTTGCCTGACATTCATCAAGTACATTCGCATCAAATCATTGAATATTCTTTGTTTTTCAGCTTTATATTTAGTTTCTGTTTTGACAATTTTAAATTCAAAAGCGTTTACAATTTTGCAATCTGATAAGTGAGTTTCTTTGTCAGTAGTTACTAAATCTATTCTTTTGTTTTCAAGTTCAGGATGCGGATATTCTAGTTCAATTTGTACTAATGGTGTTCCTATTCCTGTTAAATAATCTGCTACTGGAAATTTTATTGAAGATTCCGTAATCATAAAATCTCTACCTATTTTATCTTGATAGCAAAGCAAATAAGAAACTGAATGAATTAGCGAATTAAAGTCAATTTGTTTCATATAAGGTGGTGTTCCTCTGGATTAAATTCTTCTTGTTTCATATCATTAATACCTTTAATAATGACTCTAACCCAAGGATTATCCATATTGGAATCAATAAATTCATTATATCCTTCATTCCCTATGTATAAATGAACTGCCTCATTAAGTCGCTTTACGGGGTCACCAGAACCTACGTACATAAGAATACCTATTTGGACTTTTTTGTCATTTGTAAAACCTTCTTGATAAATTATATCTTTCATTTTAAATGATATTTATTTAAAAAATAATTATAAAAGTAGTTACTGCACCATACAAATATAACAAAAATATTTTTATTCTGCAAAACAATTTAGCGTTTTGCAATAATTCTTTATACTACTTAGATTTCAATATGCTAATTCTTGTATTTTTAGTTTTATTTTTTCGTCTAATTCTTTTGATGCCTGCAAAAGTGGTAAACGCACAAAATCCTCACAAACGCCTAAATGTTTAAGTGCATTTTTTATACCAACAGGATTAGCCTCCTCATACATCAAATTATTGATTTCCAACAACTTAAATAAATATTGAGAACTTTCAGTAAAATTATTTTCTAATGCTTTTTTCACCATCAAATTAAACTCCTGAAAAGCATTTGCTAACACAGAAATAACGCCAACTGCACCAAAAGTAATCATTGCAGGCGTATGCAAATCCTCACCAGAAATCAATAAAAAATCATTTTCTTTCTTTTGTGCAATTTCCATACATTGTGCAAGGTTACCTGATGCTTCTTTTATGCCAATAATATTGGAATGTTTAGCAAGTTCTAGGGTTGTATTAGCAGAAATATTGCCTGCAGTACGTCCAGGAACATTATACAAAATAATTGGTACAGGAGAATTGTCTGCAATAGCACTATAATGCGCAATAATACCTTTTTGAGTAGGTTTGTTGTAATAAGGACTTACAGAAAGCAAGGCATCAACACCATTCAAATCAGTTTCTTTGATGTTTTTGATGATTTCTTGTGTATAATTCCCTCCCATTCCATAAACAATAGGCAATTTTTGAGGATTATTTTCTTTTGCAAATGCTAAAAGTGCTTGTTTTTCCTCTTTGCTTGTGGCAGGAGATTCACCTGTTGTGCCTTGTACGACCCAATAATCAACGCCAATAGCCACAGTATGCAAAAGTAATTTTTCAAATCCTTTCCAATCAATAGCCATATCTTTGGAAAAAGGCGTAACAAGTGCTACGCCTATTCCTGAAAATTTATTTTTCATTTTATTTTTTATTTTTATTAACAAAGAATACAAATTGAGTTTCAATAAATTGATTATCAGCAATTTGTATTCATTCATAATTCACAATTTCAAGTTTATTTCTTCAAATTTTTTAGTTTTGCCTCAAAATTAGTGTAATATGTTGGGCAAAATAATGGTCTTTCACATTTGTTGAGTTTTACAAAAAGGGAATCAAGTTTTGATTTATTAGTGTCATCAATACCAATACTCGCTAATTTTAATATTTTTATCATAGTACTAACGTGAGGTATCATCTCTTTTTGTACTGTACGTGCCTGTCTTTGTAAGCTACTGACAAGTTGTGCAAGCAAATCTTCATCTTTCATCAAAGCATACTGAATTCCCAAAAGCAACCTCACTTCTAATATCACTATTGGACTTTTTTTAATAGGATATTTTTTCATTAGTCTAGTAAGCCATTTTACGCTTTCTGCATATTGACCAGCAAAATAGAAACTCAAAGCCCTATAAGTCATATAATTAACATAGTGCGTGCTGTCTGTTTCTGTTTCAAAATCTGAAAATATTTTTTCATTAGCACTTGCCAAATCTTTTTCAGTTTTTAGGCGCAAACTTCTTTCAATGATAGTATATAAAATCCTTGAAGGGTACGTATAAAGCGTATAATTACTTAGCAAATGCGTAACTTCCTCCAACAAAACAGGATATAATTCATCTGATTGTCGGTTTATCTTATAAAAGGTATAATATTCAAACCTCAAATACGCAAAAACCACCCTCAAATGATGATAAGCATTATCCATCAAATAAGAATCAAAAAAACCTTGTATTTTGGTAAGCATATCCTCAATAGGCTCATCTTCTGACGTTTCTGTGGTATCTACAAAAAAACGGTGGTAGATGTTCATAGCAGCATAATAGACATACAAACGGTGTGAATCATACTGTTTGCGCACTATTTTCATTTCCTTATGAATAAGGTCTAACGCCATCTTGTCGTTGGCATCATTAGAAAACAAGTATTCACCATATTTTCTAAAATAGTCTGCTAAAAGATACTCCGCCTTATCCACAGAAAGCATATAAGCAACGTGTTTGTTGTATTGTTGCGAATAAAAAAAATTGTGTTCTGTACCAACGTGCAAAGAGCGTAGCGTCTTATAAACCACCGTCAGTTCGTTAGAAAGGTCATAATCTAACAAATCTTTTTCTAGTTTTTTGAGTGTGGCAATAGTCAAAAGACGGCTTTTTGTAAAAACAACTTCGTTGATACTTGCCACTTTTGTAATAAGTTCTGCGCGTGGGCTGACAATTTCGTGTACAAGATACTCTTCTACTTTTTGGTTCAGGCGTGAGCGCAACGTATAATATGCGTTAGGATTTACGCCAAGAAGCTTTATCATTTTGTCGTCAGTGTGCTTTTCTTCATAAAGAAACTTGAGTAAAAGGGCAGATTTGTCTGCGCTACTATCCATCAAATTATTATAAAGATGATAAAATTCTTCTTGATTTAGTTGCTGAACAAGATTTTTTAGTTTTGACATTTTAGGTCGTTGTAAGTTACAATACAGGAATTTTTACATTTATTTGTTTTTTTGATAAAACAAACGAATGTAATAAAAAAATAATAAGGTCAAAATTATAGAAATAATCTTACAAAAAAAACTTTTATCTCAAAAACATACAACTATTTTGAAAATTAAAAAATAAATTACTTTCCAAAAGTTGTAAAAAAATAAAAAATAGTAGAAATGAGAAAAAATCTTTTATTTTATTTGATAAGGTGCTTTTGTAGGTTCTTTTAGTCCAATTTTTATGGCTTTTTTGACTACTTCTGATTGTTTGCTAGCCGACATATAATCTGCTTTTATGGTGATATATTCTGTACGCAAATTTCCTACTTCTTTTTCTAATTGAATGATTTTTTTCTGATTTTTTTCTGAATAATGTGTATTAGCAATATAAATAACGCCTATAAACGTGGTAAAAAGCAAATAAGGGATATAATTTGTAGAGAATTTTTTATTCAAAATAAAATCCAAATTAAGGAGTTTGTCTATGTATTGGAAAATTCCACCCTTATTTTTCATAGAAAAATCTATCTCATTGTTATTCAAATCATTAGAATTATCACTTTTATTATTGTTACCATTTATAACGTCTTCTTTATCTTCTTTATATGTGTTGGTAGTCATAAATATTTGTTTTTTTTAGGTGCTGATATAAATGTAAGGTAAATCATTTTTTGATACTTATTTTAGGCAAAGATAAACGTATATTTTTAGTTTTTGATAAAATTTTCTTAAAATCAAGTGAAAAATCTAAAATAATTAAAAATAAATTTTTATTTGTCAAAATAATGACTATCTTTGCAGTCCGTTTTGAAATGTGTCTATTTAAAATCCATAACTTAAACAGTCATAAAAAAAACGGTAATTCAATAAAGTTTCTAATAGTTTTAACATTAAAATCTCACAAAAGTGGATCAATTAAGTTACAAGACTATCTCGGCTAATAAAGATACAGCAGATAAAAAATGGGTCGTAGTAGATGCCGACTCCGCTGTTCTTGGACGTTTTGCAAGCCAGATAGCAAGCATCATCAGAGGAAAACACAAGACAAATTACACGCCTAATGCAGATTGTGGCGACTACGTAATCATCTTGAATGCTGAAAAAGTACGTTTGACAGGAAAGAAAATGACGGACAGAGTACACGTTCGCCACACAGGTCACCCTGGTGGACAGCGTTTTGCTACGCCTCGTGAAATTCTTGCGAAATTCCCAACTCGTTTATTGGAGCAAGCTATCAAAGGTATGCTTCCAAACAACCGTTTGGGTCGTAGATTGTTCCATAATATGTTTGTTTATGCAGGCACAGAACACCCTCACGAAGCGCAACAACCAACTGTCATCACTTTAAAATACTAATTTCAGTTATGCAAATTATCAACACACTCGGAAGAAGAAAAACCTCAGTGGCTCGTTTGTATATGAAGCCAGGTAGCGGTATTATTACCGTTAATAAAAGAACATTTGAAGACTATTTTAAGTCTGATGTTTTGCAAACTATTGTAAATCAGCCACTTGTCCTTGTAGATGAATTTGGTAAATATGATTTGAAAGTAAACCTTGATGGTGGAGGAACGACAGGACAAGCAGAGGCTTTGCGCCTTGCTATCTCTCGTGCGCTTTGCGAAATCAATGCTGAATTTCGTCCTGCTTTGAAGAAAGAAGGGTATCTTACACGTGACCCACGTATGGTAGAGCGTAAGAAACCAGGTCGCCGTAAAGCTCGTCGTAAATTCCAATTTAGCAAGCGTTAATAGTTGCAATAATTGTGAATTTTTAATTGTGAATTGTGAATTAAATACAAAAAATACACAAAGAATACAACTAAGTTTACAAGCAACTAATTAAGACTTTCTAGAAAATTTCATTTTCAAAACATCAAAATTAGACTTAAAATGGCTCAAGTAGAATATAAAGACCTTCTAAGCGCAGGTGTTCACTTTGGACACCTTACCCGCAAGTGGGAACCTAAGATGGCTCCATATATCTTTATGGAAAAAAATGGTATCCACATCATTGACCTTAACAAAACCATTTCAGCAATGAATGAGGCTGGCGAGGCTTTGAAAAAACTTATTCGTGCAGGCAAAAAAATTATGTTTGTGGCGACTAAAAAACAAGCACAAGAAGTCGTTTCTGACGAAGCTAAACGCTTAAAAATGCCTTACGTAACTGAGCGTTGGTTGGGTGGTATGCTTACAAATTTCCAAACAGTGAAAAAATCATTGAAAAAACTTGCCAATATTGACAAGATGGAAAAAAGTGATGCTTACCTCAACCTTGCAAAACGTGAGCGTTTGATGATGCAACGTGAGAAAGAAAAACTAGAAAAAGTATTAGGTGGTATCACAGACCTTACTCGTGCGCCTGCTGCACTTTTTATAGTGGACATCAAAAAAGAACATATTGCAGTGAAAGAAGCTATAAAATTAGGTATTCCTATTTTTGGTATGGTGGACACTAACTCTGACCCAAATCTTGTGGATTATGCTATTCCTGCTAATGATGATGCCTTCAAGTCTATTGAAATAATCACTAAATTTGTAGGTGCATCTATTGAAGAAGCATTGCACGAGAGAAAGCAAGACAAAGACGACCAGAAAATCAAAGAAGAAGAAACTAAAAAACGTGATATTGACGCTTAGTTAATTAGAAATTTTAAATTGTGAATTATGAATTAAATACAAAATTCTAATAAACATATATCTTCAAAAAAGCCATTCTATTTATTTAGGATGGCTCTTTTGTATTAGGAAATGGAGTTTTTAATTTCAAAAACAAATATCTAAAATATTTGTTTTTGTATAAAAAATATAGTAATTTTGAGAATTGAAACTAAATCTTATAATAATTATGACTAATATCAGTTTGACTCCAACGAAATCTAAGATATTTACAGCTAAACAATTCCTCAACTTAAAAGATACGTCTAATATCAAAAAAAGTGTTATCATTCCTCCAATACTAGGAAAAAGAGACTTAGGAAAGATAGAAGTAACATTTAAACACATTATTTATGAGCGTCAAAAATAATCAGCCTGCAGGCAAAATAAATGAAGATGCAGTTAATAAGTTTTTAGAAAATCAGTCTAAACAACTTGAATTAGCGGATAAAGAACTTGAACTTCAAAAGAAAGAACTTGAAATAAATGCGCTTTATGCAGGCAAGACACTCACGGTAAATGAAAAATTATTGACTAAAGAACTAGAAAATAAGGCTATTTCTGCGAAAAATAATCTGATATTTGTAGGAATTATGACCACCATATTTCTAGGTACAATAGTTTATCTTGGTGTTAATAATGCAAAGGATTTATCTGAAAAACTGCTTACAATTATAGTACCTGCAATATTAACGGGGTTTGGAGGTTACCAGTTTGGGTTGAATAAAGGTAAAAATTCAAAAAATGATAATTTTGAGATGCAATAAAACTAGAATAAGTGATAAACTTATGCTTTGTCAGGTGGAAAACATTTGACAATAAATATAGCTTTTAAATATTTATTTTTTGAAGAAAATGAGTTGCAAAAAAATTATACATTTCAAAAAAGCCATTCTATTTATTTAGAATGGCTTTTTTATTGTTATGCAAATAAAAATTTGATAATAATTCACTTTTTTTTGTATTTAATTTGAAAGTATCAAATACAATACTATATTTACAAAAAGTTTAAGAACTTTTGACCATTTTCAATTATTTTTAACTAATTAACTAATTCAAATATGTTTGACAACATTAAAGAAATTCAAGAGAAAAAAATCAAAGAAGCTGTAGAAGAGGCACTTTCTGACGCTAATATTTCTGACCTAGAAGTAGAAGTTGATGGTACGGTGGTAACTATACACGGTTCTGTGGAGTCTAAAAGCGACAAAAAAGATGTCATTGCACTTGCTAGCGAGGTAGATGGTGTTACTAAAATAGTAACAGGCATCACTATTGATGAAGATGATGAAGACGAGGAAGAGGAGGAAGAAGACGAGGATTATGAAGAAGATGAGGAGGAAGATGATGAAGATGG
>JANYGM010000081.1 GCA_025362415.1 bacterium | reverse complement strand
GGACCTACAAAAAAGAGAAATTATATTAGTACCTGATACTGATACCACGCAAGAAAACTTTAACACGTGGAACGGATATGTAGAACGCCTTACAAGTGAAGGATATAATGTTTCTATTTCTGATTACTTAGAAGAGAATTGTACGGATATTCAGAAAAAAGAAAAATTTGATATAGCAGACTTGCTTATTAGTGAATATTTGGAAATAAAGGAAACAGAAACAAACGAAATAGCCACGCCTGCAATAGTAGCACCTGCAATAGTAACGCCTGCAATAAGTGAAGTTACAAAACTATCCTATCAAAGTTACTCTAATTTGTTTAAGTGTTTTAATCATTCCTTTAATTTTGGTGCAAAGGTAGATGTTTTCGTATTTGAGCAAAACCCTACTATTGATGTAGAAAAACTTACAATATTTTTCAATAGTTTTGATTTTGGTAAAAGTGTAGAATTTAATGTTTTTGAAGTGTTTGATGTTTTAACTGAATTAGAAAAAACACTTAAATTGATACACCAGCCTGCATTTACAACTACTTTGCAGGCAAATGGTGAGATAGCGCAAATAGCCACAAAATAGAAGGAATTTGCCCGTTTTAGATAGTTTACTATTCCCTATAAATAAAATTGTTTTATTATAATTTAATAATAGTAAATTGTAATTTAGCAATATTTAATTATAATAGATTTACAAGATAAATGATAAAAATTGCAAATATCCACAAAAAAAAGGATTTTATTCGTTTAAATAGCTTTTAAGGTAGTTTTTGTTTTACGCATAGAAATAATTTTTAACAACAATAAATTACGTTTTTGCGTTATTTAATAATAATAGATTTTAAATTTACGAAAACTCCAAAATTTACAAAATTTACAAATACGACAAATCCCACACAAACCCACAAATACGACAAAACAGCCAAATGGTGAGATAGCGCAAATAACGCTCAAATTTGCGTTTAAATAGCGTTTTAGATAGTTTGCTTACTTGTTATACAGAAAATGGTTTTAATTGATTTTAGGCAGGTTTAAAACAATTTTAGACAACTCTAAAAAATATCTTCTTAATGATTTGCAGGCGTTTACCTAAAAAGTAGGTTAAACGCCTTTTTTATAGTGTCGGAAAATAAAATTTGAGTTTCTTTTTATAGTGTCTAATTTGTCCAATTCCTAAAATTCCTAAGGTAGGCACAAAAAACTAAAATCTTTGTTTACGCCTTTTCTATCGTTTCAGAAAATAAATTTGAGTTTCTTTTTAGTGTGTCCAATTCGTCCAATTTTGCTAATTCATAAAGCTGACACCCTAAGCAAATCCTAAGCAATATTTATATAAATTAGTTTAAAAATAGCTTATACAGTTCCCTAAGAAACAAAAGCTACCAAACGCCCTACAAAGATATTTCAAAGAGATACAAAGAGATTACAAAGAAAAATAAGCAAAAAACAACAAAGAACAACAAAAGTAACAAAGAACAACAAAGAGATTACAAAGATATTTCAAAGAGTTTCTTTTTATAGTGTAAGTTTCGTAAGGTTTTGTGAATATGCTTTTTAAGGCGTGCAATTCGTGCAATTTTGCAGGTACTCACAAACGACAAATTATTTTCAGCATCTCACTAGCAACATCTCACCAGGAACACTTCACCAGGAACACTTCACCAGGCACACCTCACAAGGAACACACTAAGGTTGTCGTCAACAATGACGACAACCCTCACCAGCAGGACCTCACCAGGCACACCTTTTTATAGCGTGCAATTTTTGCAGGTACGTCTCAAATTTAGGCATTACTACAATTAAACGACAAATTGCAGGTATTTGCATCATTTAGAATGATGTAAGTAATAGAACGCAAATTTGCGCTTAAATAGCGTTTTAGATAGGTTACCTATTCCCTATGCAAAAAATAATTTTAGCGGCATTTAATTAAAATTCAATAATAACAAATTGCATTTTATCATTATTTAATTATAATAGATTTGCAATACAAATGATATAATGTTGTAAACATAGGGCGTTTATTCGTTTAAATAGGTTTTAAGATAGTTTTTTAGCTTTTTACGTAAAAATAGCTTTTACACAAATAAATTACGTTTTTGCACTATTTAATAATAATAGATTTTAAAATAACGAAAACCACAAAAAAATACAAATTCCAAAAACACCAAAATTCCTACACAAATGCCCCAAATACGACAAAACAGCCAAATAGTGAGATAGCGCAAATAATGCCTAAATTTGCGTTTAAATAGCGTTTAAATATGTTCTTAATGATTTGCAGGCGTTTATCCTATAAAATTAGGTAGATGCCAAAAAAAACCTCAAAATTGTAAAAAATTGTATAAGTTGGAATGTAGCATTTCGTCCTCCAGATTTGAGGAGCGAAATTTTTTCTTTGAAAACACTAAAACGAACTATCTCAAATTTAAGGTAGTTGTTATAAGCAACTAAATTATTTTTAGGTAAGATATTTTGCAGGGCATCATTTAAAATGATGTCGTTCACCAGGCACACCTCACCAGGACCATAAGAGAGTAGTAACCATTTTTGATTATTACTAGCATCATTCAGCTTTAAATTTTGGTAGGATATTCATTTTAAATGATGTTGATAGCAAATCCAATTTTGGATGGGCGTGCAAAAAAGAACACCCTGCAAATAGATTATTCAACCTGCAAAATTGTACTATTCCAAGAAAAAATAATGAAAATCTCCGTATTTAACGGGAACAAAATTGTACTATTCTAAGATTACAATAAATAGATTTTGCAGGGCGTACCAAAAAGATACGTATCCGACAATTTGTCGGCTACCTGCAAATTGTACTATTCTAAGCAAAAACAATTAAAATTTAATCTATTTACGTTATAAATTGTACTATTCTAAGATTATAGAGTAAGTGAGATATTTTTTTGAGTTTTTGCAGGCGTTTGATGCCAAATAAAAAGCGGAAAAAAAATGTTTGCCTTTATGTTTGTTTTACTAAATGCAAAAAGTGCCTATACGTTATGTATAGGCACTTAATTGTAGTCTGTACGGTTACCCAACCTTTGACACACTTTGACACTAAACCTATATTATTCTTATCTATTTTGTATTTTTCTCAAAGGTAAGGATTTTTTTGATATTATCAAAACATAACAGTTTCAAGTTGTT
>JANYGM010000079.1 GCA_025362415.1 bacterium | reverse complement strand
CTTTGCACCGTCAGCTAAAGCAGACGGCAAAATAGACTTTAAAGCACTTGAAGACTATATTTCTGTTTTTTTACTTTCTTTGCCGTCTGCTTTAGCTGACGGTGCAGAGATATTTGAGTGCCTAGCCTGACGGCTATGGGGCAAGCCCAGCCCCTACATTTTAATACATTTGTTTCAATTTCTAAATATTTAACCTAAACAATTACCTTAATTTGTTCTATCTTTTCCTTAATTTGCTCATTTTGTCTTTTACACTACTTGTAATGCTATTTTTTGGTGTTTCAACTGCAATATTTGTTATAACATTCTCATTTGTATCTAAATCCTCATCATTACCATATTTTTCCATAAAACTTTGTAAATTTTCATTTTTATCAAAAATTTCCTCAAAATTTTCGTTTGTTTTTTCTGTTTTATTTTCCTCTAAAACATTATCCAAAATAGCTATTTCAGCATTTTCTGGTTGTTTTTTCTTAATAATATTTGGGTTAATATTTTTTGAAAAATCCTTTGAAAATTCTTTTGTTTTTCCGTTGGATTTTCCATTTCCATTAGTATTCCCATTATTATTTTTTCCATTATCAAAAACAGCTTCTGGGATAACAATTGGCTTAGGTTTTGCCGCCTCCAAAATAGCATCATTAGCCGCTTTGATAGCTTTTTGCTCATTTTCAAGGTTGATTTTAGTAGTCAAAATGCCACGTTCATAGCCTTCTTCATACAAATAAATATCTGATTCAATAAGACTTTTTCTTAATAAATCTTTGTTATCCAAAAGTTGCTTTGTAAGTTTGGTTTTTTCTTCTTTTTGTAGCTCCAAATCACCTATAAGCAGTATTTCTTCCTGTCCAACTGCAAAAGCTGACTGTTTTTGGTGCAATTCATTTTCCAAAATTTCCACTTGCAGAAGGGCATTTTTTTCTAGAGGAATAATCTTGCGCAAGTGCATAGGAATTTGTAGCCAAATACGTGTATAACCGCCCAAAATAGGAAAACTAAGTCCTAAACAAATAGCACCTGCTACTGCAAACATTATCCCAGAAAACACAAAAGAATAAAGCCCTGCAGGGTGTTCTACGAGTTTTAAACTAAGGTTTTCACTTTCTTTTGATTTTAGTAAAATCAAGCGTTCATTTTGCTCCGAAATGTCATCTGCTTGCAGTTGTAAGATGTTTTTGTTGATACTTTCTTTCAAACGGTCTGTTTTATATGCCTCATAACGAAAAAGCCCCAACGTAAAAAGCGTAATAAAAGTAAAAAACACAAGTAAAACCTTAAATATCAGATAAATAACTTCTGTCGTAACAGTTTTTTTGTAGAGATAAGGCTGTTCTATCAGCCTGTCGTAAGCAGGTTTTAGGAGAACAGAAACCATAGCAAGCCCCACCGCAAAAGTCCACGCTTCTACATTATTCTTGATATTGAGAGCGTAGGCAACTATTTCGTGAGAAATAACAAGGTCGCCAACAATGAAAATAAAGCCTGCTATCAAAAACAACACACCTGCCAAAAAGGAGTATTTGTTACGTAGTTTTTCTTTTTCGTTGAGATAATTGATTTTTTCGTTTTTATACGTTTGAAAATCTTCCAAACGGCGCACCAAAAGGCTTTTTTTATGATTTATTTGTTCTTGGAGTTCTGTACTTTCTTTCTGCAAATTAGCAAATTGTGTTGTATTGATTTCCAGTTTTTCAGTAACATTATCTAATAATTTTGCATTGATATTTATGGCTTCTTGAAGCGCATTTTGCAGGTATTTTTCAGAGATATACCCTTCATAATGAGATTTATTGATACCTTTTAAGCCGTTGTCGTAGCCACGAGAAAACGCTTCTTCTGCTTTTTTGGGCAAAAGAAGTGTATTATTTTCTTCAGAAAAAAGATTATTTTGATATTGGTTGTTACTTTCCATAAAAGCAAAATATCATTTTAAATTTAAAAAGAGTGAATAAATTTGCAATATCAACTGTTATTAAAAACACAAATTTAAGCACTCAAATATTTTCGCACCGTCAGCTAAAGCAGACGGCAAAATATAATAAAAGTAAGACAAAAAAGCCTTTGTGTTTGCTATCATTTCTTTGCCGTCTGCTTTAGCTGACGGTGCAAGGATATTCAAGTACTAGACTTTGAGTTTTTGAAAATAACTAAATAATGAATTACTTACCATTCATAACTATTTTATCATTACATTTTGTTTTTTAGCATTTTTACTCGCCAAATAAAGAATAAAAAACCCTGCCATCACCGCAGGAATACTCAAAATCTGTCCCATATTGATAGGCAAATTATTTTCAAATGCTACTTGTACTTCCTTCAAAAATTCATAAAAAAACCTCAATGTAAACGTATAAACCATAAAAATACCAAATAAAAGCCCTTGTGGCGTTTTGGTTTTATAACGGTTGTAAACAAATATCAATATTAAAAACAATAAAGAAAATGAAATTGCTTCATATAATTGGGCTGGGTGGCGAGGTAAAAAACGCTCAATTTCGCCCAAATCAATAGCACGAGAGAACACAAACGCCCACGCAACACTCGTTGGTTTGCCCACAATTTCAGAATTCATCAAATTTCCTAAACGTATGAACATTGCACCAAGTGCCACTACAATCACTATCCTATCCACGACCCACAAAAAAGGCTGGTCTGGGCGTTTGCGACAATAAAGCCACAATGCAACAAGTATTCCAATAGTTGCTCCGTGACTAGCCAAACCGCCTTCCCAAACTTTAAAAATAGAAATGGGGTCTTTGAGATAATCTTTTAAATCATAAAAAATTACGTGTCCGAGCCTTGCGCCTACGACTGTCGCAATAATAACACTTAGGCACAACGCCTCAAAATCATTTTCATTTTTGCCTTCAATTTTCCAGATTTTAGCCAAAATAAGTTGCCCTAAAATAAAACCTGTAGCAAAAAGTAATCCATACCAACGGACTTCGGGCTGAAAACCGCCAACAGTAAAACTAAAAATAACAGGGTCAGCTGTCCAATTGATAATATTAAATAACATCTTTTTTTAGTGAAATAGTGAGTAGTGAAATAGTGAGTAGTGAAATAATGTGTAGTGAAATAGTGAGTAGTGAAATAGTGTGTAGTGAAATAGTGTGTAGTGAAATAGTGTGTAGTGAAATAGTGAGTAGTGAAATAGTGAGTAGTGAATAGTGAGTAGTGAAATAATGTGTAGTGAAATAATGAGTAGTGAAATAATGTGTAGTGAAATAATGTGTAGTGAAATAATGTGTAGTGAAATAATGTGGTGGAATAATGTGGTGGAATAGTAAGTAGTGCAATGTATTCCACTACTCACTATTTCACTACTCACTACTCACTACTCACTACTCACTATTTCACTACTCACTACTCACTATTTCACTACTTGTGGTCTAAAAGTAATTGTGCAAGTATATAATCAGCTAAAAGAATAGCAATACAACTAGCTGTAACTGCTTTTGTGCTTGATTGTCCTACTTCAAAAGCTCCCCCAGACGTAAAATAACCTTGAAATGCTGAAATAGAAGACACCAAAAAGCCAAAAACAACCGCCTTGATTATCATAAAAGTAACATTGTAAGGTACAAAAAGCATTCTTGAGCCTTCTATAAATTCCGCAGGTGTAAGTGCGCCAGAAAGCGTACCAGCCACATATCCGCCTAGCATAGACAAAAAAGCAGCAATCACGACCAGCATAGGAAATGTAATCATTGCAGCCAATATTTTTGGAAGAATAAGATACGAAATAGAGTTTATTCCCATTACTTCTAGTGCATCAATCTGCTCCGTAATACGCATAGAACCAAGATTACCCGCAATATTAGACCCAACTTTGCCTGCCAAAACAATACTTATGATAGTGGGCGCAAGTTCCAAAATAGTCATATCTCGCACAATAAGCCCCACAACAGAATTAGCAATAAAGTCAGAAACAAGGTTGTAAGATGTTTGAATACACGTTACTGCACCAATAAAAGTGGAAACAATGCCCACCAAAAAGATAGAATTAACACCAATATAAACACATTCCTCTAAGGTAAGTTGTATATAAGTTTTCAGCCTTTCTCTTTGTACGAAAAGTTTGCTAAGAAAAAGAAGATAAACGCCAAATTGTTTCATTTTTTGTTTTGATAAAATTAAGTGTGCAATATGCCTGCAAGTTACAACGAAATTCTGAAATTCAAAAGAATACAAATCTCAATTAACATTTTTATCCAAAAAATAAGTATTTTAAGGCTTTTTTTCTTGGAATAATCCTATAAAAATAAAAAAAAGTCTATTTTGAAAAATATTTTTCAGAAATAACGAAAATACTTCTAAAAATACTCTGCATACAGAACATTTTTATCTAACTTTGCGTTTAGCAATTAGAAAATAGTAGAAAAGGCTTTTTGCCAAATATTATTTTCCTAAAATGAATTTTAACAAAATAAAACTTAATATAAAAATCAAAATGGAAGCAATACAAAATAAAGAACTAATCAAAGGTGGTGAATTTTTGATTAAAGAAATTGAAGCAAATGAAATCTTTATACAAGAAGATTTTTCAGAAGAACAACTAATGATGGCGCAATCTTGCAAAGACTTTATTGCAAAAGAAATTACACCACGCCTAAACGAAATAGATAGCCAAAAAGATGGCAAACTGATGGGAGAACTAATGACAAAAGTAGGGCAATTAGGGCTACTTAGTGTTGGTGTACCTGAAGAATTTGAAGGACTTGGTATGAATTTTAATTCTAGTATGCTCGTTGCGGAGGCACTTGGGGGCGCACATTCGTTTGCAGTGGCGTTTTCTGCGCACACAGGCATAGGAACTTTGCCAATTCAATATTATGGAACGCAAGAACAAAAAGCAAAATATCTTCCAAAACTAGGTTCAGGTGAGTGGAAAGCCTGTTATTGTTTGACAGAACCAGATTCTGGGTCTGATGCCAACTCGGCTAAAAGTAAAGCAGTTTTGACAGAAGATGGCAAACATTACATCATCAATGGTCAGAAAATGTGGATAACTAATGGCGGTTTTGCTGATGTCTTCATTGTTTTTGCTAAAATTGGAGATGACAAAAACCTTACTGCGTTCATCATTGACAAAGAAATGGGCGGAATTACAATGAATGAGCCAGAACACAAAATGGGTATCAAAGGCTCGGACACTCGTCAGGTTTTCTTTAATGATTGTAAAGTTCCAGTTGAAAATATGCTTTCAGAGCGTGGAAATGGTTTTAAAATTGCGGTGAATATCTTAAATATTGGTCGCATAAAACTTTCTGCATCTGTGAGTGGTGGCTCAAAAACGGCTCTTAATCACGCTGTTAATTATGCCAAAGAAAGAAAACAATTTAATGTTTCTATCAATACTTTTGGGGCTATTCGTCACAAAATAGCGCAATCTGCTATCCGTATTTTTGCTACGGATTCTGCTAATTACCGTTGTGGACAGAATATTGATGATGCTTTTGAGGCTTTTCAAGCAGCAGGAATGGACGTTGCGCAAGCAAAATTAAAAGGTTTTGAGCAATTTGCTATAGAATGTGCTTTGATGAAAGTTCACGGCTCTGAAACTTTGGATTTTGTAACAGATGAAGCAGTACAAATTTATGGTGGAATGGGTTTCTCTGCTGATGCGCCTGTGGATAGATGCTACCGTGACTCACGTATCAACCGTATTTTTGAAGGAACAAATGAAATAAACCGTATGCTTGCCGTTGGAACTATCATCAAACGTGCAATGAAAGGTGAACTTGATATTATGGCATCTGCGCTAGCAGTTGGAAAAGAAATATTGTCTGTTCCTTCTTTTGAGAATGATTTTAGTACGGATTTGTTTGCTGCTGAAAAGAAAGTTATCAAAAACCTCAAAAAGACAATTTTGATGGTGGCAGGTGCTGCGGTGCAAAAATTCACTACAAAAATCAGTGAAGAACAAGAAATAATGATGAATTTGGCAGATATGATTATTGAGGTTTATGTAGCAGAATCAACGCTTTTGCGTGTTGAAAAACTCATAGGCATCAAAGGAGAACTAGCTTATAGTGTCCAAAAAGATATTGCTTTGGTATATTTGCAAGAAGCTGTTACGAATATTGAAAACGCTGGAAAAGATGCTATTACGTCTTTTGCAACAGGTGATGAGCTAAACGGTATGCTTATGGGACTAAAACGCTTTACAAAAATAGCTCCTTTCAACAAAAAAGATGCTCGTGAGCGCATTGCAGCAGCCGTTATTGAGAAAAATGAATACTGCTTCTAACTAGGATTTGTAAGATTATAGAATTGTAAGATTAAATACAGGTAACTGTTTAGGTTGTAAATAATGTATTGTAGATACGTCACCGCAGTGCGTATCCACGTAGAGCAATGTATTTATGCCAAACTAATTATTGTGCTTTTGTTTACTTTCGTGTTGTCCTACGTGGATACGCACTGCGGTGCGTATCTACAAACCTAAACAGTTACAAATACAGATTGTAATTCATTTAAACTCTTTGAGATTTTTAAAATCTCAAAGAGTTTTTTTGTTTGAAATATTTGTTGCTGTAAAAGTTCCGTTGCAAAATAGTACCTTGTTGTTTGGTGGGGACACCAAACAATGTTATAACCCACGTTTGGTGTCCCCACCAAACGTTTCCCCAAAAAACTGCAACGAATAATTTACAGTTACAAATATTTTACGTGGCTAAATACTTTGCATTGTAATAATTTTAGTGTAACTTTGTACTACTAAAAATATACGAAAATGAAAAAAATATTTCTAATAATATTGCTAAATATCTGTTTTTGTGCTGTTTTGCCTGCACAAGATAAAATAGATAGGCTTTCTGATAAGATAGACAGAATAGCAGAACAACAAGTCATCACTAATGCAAAAATAGATAAACTTACAGAGCAGTTTATAGAACTTAATAAACAACAAGTAATCACGGCTACAAAAGTAGATAGCTTAGAAAAATCTGTTGAAAAGCGTTTTGAAATGCAAGGGAATTTTATGGTAAGTCTTATGAGCGTAATGGGTGCAGTTCTTGTAGCTGTTTTAGGATTTATTGGTTTTGTTTTGTGGGATAGAGGTACTGCTTTAAAGCCTATATTGAAGGCACAACTGCAGAACTAAAAAGAGACGTTGATATACTCAAACAAAAAGACCTAAAACACGA
>JANYGM010000059.1 GCA_025362415.1 bacterium | reverse complement strand
GTTTGTATTACAGTCCAGCGGACTGGCATATTTATAGAAAATAAGTAAAAAATGTATTTCGCTCCAGCGGAGCGGCACTAGCAAGGGCTAGTTTTATAAATATTGCGCTCCGCTGGAGCGAAATACAAACACAATGATATTGCTATAAATATACCGCCCCGCTGGGGCTGAATACAATTTATCAATGTCGTTATCTAACTATGCGAAAATCTTGTTGATAGGTCTGGAGTTCTTGTACTTTTTTTACTATCTTTGCACATAGGAAAATGGGTTGAAGGTTTGTTTATTTTCAAAACAAAAATACGTTTTTTAAAATCATTTTCCTACTTTTTTAACATACCAAAAAAACATTCGTATCAGAAAAAAAAATATTTTCAACTACTTTCAAAATGAAAAAAACACTATTAAAAACGCTTTCTATTATATTTCCTCTCTTAATGCTTGGGTTTTTCTCTCAATGTGTGGCACAGAAAAAAGCTACCAATACAGCACAAAACACTATAAAAATCAGCCCAGTTGCTCAAGCAGAAAACAAAGAAATAATGAAAGTTATCACACAACTTTTTGATGGAATGCGTACAAGTGATACAACGCTAATGCGCCAAACTTTCCACGCTGACGCTACAATGAAGCGAGTAATGATAGATAAAACGGGTAAATCTGTTTTAGTTCCAAGCACCATTCAACAAATGCTCAATAGTGTCGCAACGCCTCATTTGGTTGTGTATGATGAACGTATTTTAAGTTCTGAAGTTCGTATTGATGCTAATTTGGCTACTGTTTGGGCAGAATATGAGTTTTGGAATGGCACTAAATTTAGTCACTGTGGCTTTGATGCTTTTCAACTTATCAAGACAGAAAAAGGCTGGAAAATATTTTTTATTGCTGATACAGTGCGTATGAGTGGTTGCAAGGGTAATAATACACCTGCAACAGATAATTAATTTCAATTACGAATTAAAAATTACGAATTACGGTTTTAAGTGTAAATAAACAAAACTATGCACAAACGTGAATTTCTTAAAATAACAGGGCTTTCTATTGCAGGAATGGCACTTGCTAATAATCTTTTTGCTGATAATCTAAATGATGATTTTTCTGTAGAAAAAATTACTAATCTTTCACACAGTATTGCACCTTTTGAACTTCCAAAACTAAACTATGCTTTTGATGCCTTAGAGCCTCATATTGATAAGCAAACAATGGAAATTCACTTTTCAAAACATCACCAAAGTTATGTTACTAACCTAAATAAAGCATTAGAAAATGATGCATTGAAAGGTAAAACTTTGCTAGAAATATTAGGAAAAGTAACTGCAAAACAAGCTGCTATCCGCAATAATGCAGGTGGACATTATAATCATATGCTTTATTGGGAGATAATATCCCCAAATCCGCAAAATATGCCGACTGGTACGCTTTTAGATGCCATAAAAACACAATTTGGAAGTGTTGATGCACTCAAAGAACAACTTTCTAAGGCTGGAATGGAGCGTTTTGGCTCTGGTTGGGCGTGGCTTTGTATGGATAAAAAGAAAAAACTTTTTGTTTGCTCAACACCAAATCAAGATAACCCACTAATGAAAAAACTTGTAAAACAGCAAGGAACACCACTAATTGGCATTGACGTTTGGGAACACGCTTATTATCTAAAATACCAAAATAAACGTGCCGAATACCTAAAAAACTTCTTCAACGTGCTTGATTGGGCAAAAGTTGAAAAGAAATTTGGAGCATAATCAGTATTTCAATATAATTGCCACAGATGCACAGATGAATACAAACTGTATTTTATCTGTGCATCTGTGGCAATTAAATACCTCAAAACTAGGCTTGTATTTTTATTACATTAGAAATCTTCAAAGAAGTATCCAAAAACACTATTTTTGCGCTGGCGTTGCGCTCCAAATGCGCTAGTGCATCAGAAAGATAATCAGACAAATACCCAACATTATTGGGATTGATGACTTTTGCAAAACCTTGCACAAAAGTAAGGTTTTCACCATCTAAACGCACTATTTCCTCGCCTGCATATTGCCAAACCAAAGATTCTCTACAAATATTCAAGCCATAAAGCAAGAGATTTTTTTGTTCATCTTTACTTTTTTTAGCAAAAACCTCCATTTTTGCATACAAATCAGGGATTTTACGACCATAACAATCCCTCATCCAATCTCTAAAAATAATTTGATTATCATCTGAAATGCCTTCTGCAAGTTCTTTTGCTTTGAGCAAACTTCCTTCTGCTAGTTTTGCCACTTGTTGTGCCTTAGAAAGTGGCGTATCAAGCTCTGTACTCAAATAAGTCTGAATTTCTGCCTCCTCAAAATCACGCACACGCACAAGTTGAGTGCGTGAAAGTATGGTTACAAGCATTTTATCAAGATTTTGAGCAACAAGCAAAAAAAGTGTTTTTTCTGGTGGCTCTTCCAATATCTTCAAAATAGCGTTTGCAGCCGTTATGTTCATATATTCAGGCAACCAAATAATCAAAACCTTGTATTCTCCTTCAAAAGATTTCATAGAAAGTGTACCCAAAATGCCTCTGGCTTCTTCCGCAGAAATAGAAGGTTGCTTACTTTCCGCATCTATCATTGTGAGCCAATGAGAAAGGTTTTGATACGGATTTTGTAATAAGAAAGTGCGCCATTCTTTCATAAAATCAGCCGTTTTGGGCTTGGTAATCTTAGAATTTCCTGCAATAGGCAAGACAAAATGCAAATCTGGGTGAATAAATTTCGCCATTTTCACACACGAACTACATACGCCACAGGCATCTGTGGGTTGCTTATTTTCACAATTTATATAGGTTGCGTAGGCAAGCGCAAGCGTAAGATTTGCCGTTCCTTCGTTACCCAAAAAAAGTTGTGCGTGTGCTACGTGGTTGCTTCTAATGGCATTTATAAGCGTGGCTTTAGTGTCTTCAAGCCCTATAATTTCTCTGAAAAGCATCTTTTTGATGTGTGATATATAATGTGTGATATGTGATGTATTTTTTGTCGTAAATAATGTATTTACATCACACATTATATATCACACATCATACATCACAGTAGTTTTGTTTCTAAAATTTCTTTAAATTTGCGTAAAATGGCTATTATTTCAAGTAAATCCTGTTTGTCGGTACAATCATAAGATTTAGAAATGCTATAATTTTTCTTTTCTAAGATGACAAAATCCCAATATTTTCCTATAATAGTGCAGCCATAAAGCGGATTATCATTTTTATTTTTCTCTTGTGCTATCAAAAAAGCCTCCAAAAGTTGTGCGGTTGGGTCGCCACTTGGATCTCTTTGCTTTTTGTATTCTTGAAAGTGAAAATAAGGATTTTCAGGCACTTCCAAAATACCTTTTGCAATCATAAAATCTGTTTTTGCTTTCAAAAAATAGCCTTCCACAGTTGCCTGAATAGTTTGCTCAAAATAAGATTTATAATGCAAAGTATTGCGTAAATGCCCTAATTTCAAAACAAATGCAATAAAATTCATTTTCAAATCCTCTTCCTGCCAACCAGTAATATTGATAACCGCATCTTGATAAATCTCGTCAAAAATATCTTTTTCAGAAGTGCTTAAAATAGCATTTAAAGGTGCATTTGAAGTTGTATTTGTGGCAAGCCATTCGTCCATAAGTGGAGATATTTGCGTACCTACAAGCCTATTTAAGCCAAACATTTTGATTAACTCCGCTTCTGAATAATATTTTATCTTTTTTGCCATTGAATTGTGTAATAGAAAAAAATCAAACAACTTAATAATCAAGGTCTTACATTCGTACCTCGTACTTCGTAATTCGTACCTCTTCCTTAGGTACAAATATATAGAAAAAAGTTGTATTTTTGCTGAAATTCTTATCTAAATTTTATTTAATATCTTAGTCAATGCAAACAATTTTAGTCGCAGATAGTGGCTCTACAAAGACAGAATGGCGTATTTTGCTAAAAAATGAGCAAGAAATTATTTCACTTATTCCTACAAAAGGTATCAATCCTTATTTTCAGACTTCTGTGGAGATATTACAAGATTTGAAAACTAATCTTTTCCCTCAAATAGTTAGTTATAACATCACAGACATATATTTTTATGGTGCAGGTTGTTCCACAGAAGAGAAAAAAGGCGCAGTAAAAGCTGTTTTTAATTCTCTCTACAAAACTGCACATATCAATGTTTCTCACGATATGTTGGCTTGCGCACACGCTTTGTGTGGACACAATGCAGGTATTGCCTGCATACTGGGTACAGGCGCAAACGCTTGCTTGTATGACGGCAATGAGATTACACAAAATACTGTTAATTTGGGTTTTTGGCTAGGAGATGAAGGAAGTGGAGGATTTTTAGGTAAAAATCTGATTATCAAATATTTACATAATGAATTATCCAAAGAATTATCAGAAAAATTGGAGAAAAAATATAATTTTTTGAAGGAAGAAAAACAAACAAAAACTATTGCGCAAGTGTTGGATAATGCCTATAAAAAGCCGTTCCCAAACCGTTATTTTGCTAGTTTTGCCCCATTTTTCTCTGAAAATATGGAAGATGTTTTTTGTAGAAATTTTGTAAAACAGTCTTTTGAGGTATTTGTAGAAAGATATATTTTTAGTATAAAAAATTATCAAAACTACGAAATATGCTTTACTGGCTCTGTGGCGTATGTTTTCAGGGGGATTTTAAAAGAGATTTTGGAAGAGAAAAACCTAAAAAAAGGAAAATTCATCAAAAGTCCCATTGATGAACTAGCAAAATACCACCTTGAATAATTGTAAATTTTAAATTGTGAATTATGAATTGAAATACATTGTATTCATTCACAATTCACAATTAAACATTCACAATTAAAAACCTATTTTTTAAGTTTTTCTTTAAAAATCTTTTTCAATTTCTCTACTTTTGGCGCAATAATTATTCTGCAATAGCCTTCTGATGAGTTTTGATTGTAATAATTTTGGTGATAGTCTTCCGCACCATAAAAATTATTAAAATCTGTTACTTCTGTTACAATTGGATTAGGAAACGCTTTTTGCTCATTCAAAACCTTAATAACTTTCTCTGCTGTGGCTTTTTGCTCTGGACTTCTATAAAAAATAGAAGAACGGTATTGTGTGCCTTTGTCGTTGCCTTGTTGGTTGGGTGTTGTGGGGTCGTGGGTCGCAAAGAAAACCTCTAATAAATCTTGGAAAGAGAGTTTTTTAGGGTCAAAGGTAACTTGACAAACCTCTGCGTGTCCTGTTGTACCATCACATACGGCACGATAGGTAGGATTTTCTACAAATCCGCCAGAATAGCCAGAAACTACTTTTTCTACCCCTTCTAAACGCTGAAAAACCGCTTCTACGCACCAAAAGCAGCCAGCTCCAAGTGTTGCAGTTTCAAATTTTGTGTCTGTGGTCATTGTTGTTTTAGGGATTTTTGTGGAAGATTTTACTTGTGTAGTAGTTTTCTGTTGTCCGCAAGCAAAAAAACTTAATAAGATAAAATAAAAAAATATTGGGATAATTTTCATAGGAATAATAATTTTTAATTTAAAAAAGCGAAAGTTGATAAATCAAATTACTACTTCTAAACAAGCAATCAGTAGTAAAAGTTTTGATAAGTAACGTGTTGTAAATAAGTTCCTGCTAAACTTCCCGAAAGTCTTCAACTTTTGGGAAGTTCTACCCAAGAAACCCAGAAAATATTTTGAC
>JANYGM010000119.1 GCA_025362415.1 bacterium | reverse complement strand
TTATTTTAGATGTACTTATCACTATCAGAACAATTAAAATTTAAGTAATTTATTTGTAAATTAAGGAGGTTTCTGTAATTATACTGTGAACGGCTTGGATTTCGGAAAATGTATTTCGCTCCGCTGGAGCGAAATACAAATACAATGATGTTTCTATAAATATGCCGTTCCGCTGGAACGAATACAAAATTTGTTTTCCGAAATTCTTCCTGTTCAAAGTATAGTTTATGTTTGATTTAACTAAAAACTACATAATCATTTGATTATCAAAATTTTGCACTCACTCGCAATTAAAAATTCTAATCCTATCACTAAAAATACATAAAATGAGAAAATTTATTATTGGAGATATTCACGGTTGTTTTGACGAGCTGATGGAATTAACAGAAAAAATTGGTTTAAAAGAAAATGATATTCTTATCTCACTTGGTGACATTGTGGATAGAGGAAATAAATCAAAAGAGGTTTATGAATATTTTTTGAATAGACCTAATAGCATAGTTTTGATGGGAAATCACGAAAGGAAACATCAAAACGGCATTTTAAACTATGCTCAAGAAATTGTGAAAGTACAATTTGAAAATGAATATAAAGTTTTTTTGAAATGGCTAGATACTCTTCCCTACTATTATGAAACAGAAGAAGCAATTATAATTCACGCATTTTTTGAACACGACAAAGAAATTGAACAACAAAAAGATGAAGTATTGTGTGGCTCAACATCAGGAAGCAGGTATTTAGAAAAAAAATATTCTGCTGAAAAAACGTGGACAGAATTTTATACAGGAACTAAATCTATCATTTATGGGCATTACGTTGTGGGAGATACGCCAAAAATACATAACAATACTTATGGAATTGATACAGGGGCTTGTCACGGAAATTACTTGACTGCAATAGAACTTCCAGGATTTATAATTCACCAAGTGAAGGCTAAACGTGATTATTGGAAAGAAGAGCAAAAAAAATGGCAAATTCCTATCTTAAAAGCAAAAAATTGGAATCATATGCCATTTGATGAAATAGACAAGCAACTTGATAAACTTTTATATATTGATGAGCCTGAAGTCAAAAACTACTTGGCAGAAATTAGAAAATGGAAAGAGGAACTTCAAAATTCTTACGAAATAATCAAAGAACGCATTGATATTGTTACTAAGAATCTTATTGAAAATCACAAAGAAAAATTCAGTATTGAGGCAAATAAATTTCCCTTTAAAACGTATATTTTCAAAAGTAAATCCAATAATTTAACTATTGAAAATTTACAGAAAGGATTAAATTCACCCAATAAAATCACAAATATAAAAAGAGAATTAGGATTATAAGTAATTCAGAGGTTTTCCAAATCTTAAAAGTTTCGTTGCAAAAATGTATTTATAACTGTAGGAATACACTGTGGCGTGTTTCTATATAAAAAATTGCAACAGAACTTTTACAGTAACCAACTATTTACGTACTAAAAAAAACGAATTACAGGGAAATCTGTAATTCGTTTTTTTAATTCGTAATTGAATTTGAACAAAAGTTTATTTTGCTGCTGCTATACGTGTAGGAGTAGCACGTTTGCGCACTACTTTTTCTTCTTCCTTAACAACAATATCTTCAACGCCAGCCAAAATACGTCCACAATGCTCGCAAACAGTAATTTTCTTTTTGTTACGAATATCAGCTTGTCTTTGTGGAGGCACAATATTAAAGCAACCACCACAAGCCTCACGCTTCACCATCACGACACCAAGCCCATTATTAGCATTTTTACGAATTTTGTCATAAGAAATAAGTAAGCGTTCTTCAATATTTTTAGACTGTTTTTCTCTATCTTTATTGAGTTTAGCCTCATCTTCTTCACTTTCAGTAAGAATCATAGCAAGTTCTTTTTTCTTAGCTGCAAGGTCTTTTTTGCGGTCATCAAGTTCTTCTTTCAAGATTTCCATTTCACGCTTTTTGCCATCAATTTGGTCTTTTCCTTCTTTGGTGCGCTTGTCCATTAGTTGCATTTCAAGCTCTTCAGACTCTATTTCTTTAGAAAGTGCTTCAAATTCACGGTTATTTTTGACGTTATCTTGTTGTTTTTTGTATTTTTCAGCAAGTTTTTCAGCATCTTTTTTAGCAATTTTGTATCCTGCTATATTTTTATCAATTTCTTTGACAGTTTCCTCAAATTTGCTCATTCTGGTTTGCAAACGTGCTACTTCATCTTCCAAATCTTGCACGTCATCAGGCAAACTGCCTCTAATTTTTTTGATGTCATCTATTTCAGAATCAATGCTTTGCAGTTTCAATAGTGCGTCTAGTTTCTGGGCAATAGTTTTTTCCATTATGCGGTTTAAATAGGATTTGTTTTTGATAAAATTGATAAAATAAAAGCCACTAAATCCCCAAAGGGACTTAATTTGTTGTTGGTGTCGCTACGCTAAAACACCAACAACGGCAGTAAATTGATAAAATAAAAGCCACTAAATCCCCAAAGGGACTTAATTCGTTGTTGGTGTCGCTACGCTAAAACACCAACAACGGCGGTAAAAGCCCCTAAATCCCCAAAGGGGACTTTAAATACATTTTCAAGTCCTAAATTATTGAAAATATTGAACGGGATTTGTATTTACTTCGGATATTTTGAGTGCAATATTACTAAATTTTTCTGACAATACCTTAGAAATTAAGTCTT
This sequence comes from bacterium, assembly GCA_025362415.1. GTDB lineage: Bacteria > Bacteroidota > Bacteroidia > Cytophagales > Thermonemataceae > JANYGM01. The sequence goes on along the minus strand of JANYGM010000119.1, from coordinate 4,513 downwards.
TTGTAAAAATTTCGCTTTCATAATGCCCAATATCCGCCAAAATAATACGGTTTTCTGTGTCAAAAAACTCGTGATATTTCACATCTGCCGTAATAAAAATATCTGCTTTTTGTGCCATAGCAGCCCCCAAAAGGAATATTCCTGCACCACCGCAAACGGCAACAGTCTTTATTTCTTTGTTCAAAAGTGACGTATGTTTAATAACATTTAATTGCATTTTTTCTTTCAAATATTTCAAAAAATCTTTCTCTTCAATAGGGTTTTTAAGTGTGCCTATTGCCCCTGCACCTACTTGTTGGTTATAATTTTCCAACAGAAAAATATCATACGAAACTTCCTCATAAGGGTGCGCCTCACGCAAAGCACGCATCACTTTATTCTCCAAAAAGCTCGGAAAAATCACCTCAATTTTGTTTTCTTTTACTTCTTCTAGTTTATTTTTCTCTCCAATAAATGGGTTTGTACCTTCTAATGGCATAAAACGCCCTATTCCTTCTGATACAAAACTACAATTAGCATAGTTTCCAATTTGCCCTGCGCCAGCTTTTGCGAGTGTGTCTAAGATTTGTTCTGTGGCATCTTTTGGGCAAAAAGTAACAAGTTTTTTAAGTATTTGTTTTTTAGGCGCAAGAATTTTGACGTTTTCTAGCCCTAATTTTTCTGCAATATGAAAATTAACACCATTTGTAGCATTATCCAAATTGGTATGAATAGCATAAATAGCAATGTCGTTTTTAATAGCTTTAATAACTGTTTTTTCTACATAATTGCTATTATTAAAGCGTTTTAAGCCCTTAAAAACAATAGGATGATGTGCTACTACAAGATTACAACCTTGTTTTATTGCTTCATCAATAATGCTTTCTGTGCAATCTAGGCTAATAAGGATACCAGTAATTTCTGTGTCATACTCACCAACAATAAGTCCTGAGTTATCATAACTTTCTTGGTAATTTGGCGGTGCAAGTGTTTCTAAAACACTTAAAATATCTTTTATTTTAATTTTCATAAGTAGATTTCTCTAATTAGTTTATGTTATGATAAGTTCCTTGTTGTTTGGTGAGGACACCAAACAATGTTATAACCCACGTTTGGTGTCCCCACCAAACGTTTTCCCAAAAAATTGCAACGGAACTTTTACAGCAACTATTCATTCACAATTCCTAATTCACAATTCCTAATTCACAATTCCTAATTCCTAATTCATAATTCACAATTCACAATTCCTAATTCACAATTCCTAATTCACAATTCCTAATTCACAATTCCTAATTCACAATTAAAAATTACTTACTTTTGATATTATAAAGTAGTAAAAAATATCATTTTTTTAAGTAATTTTTTTGTAAATATAAAAAGAAAGATTTACATTGTGGAAAATTAGTAACATCTATTTCTATTTCTCAAAAAATCAATATGAAAAAGCTATTTTTACTTTTTAGACTTCCCTACTTACAAGCTATTCTACTGATTTTTTGTTGTATTTTTGCTTCTTGCCAGTCAAAAGAAACAGATAAAACCAACCAAAATAAAGTTGATAAATCCGTAGAAGATTCTTTAAAAAATCTTAGAGAAAAAATGGATACCAACAATCAAAAAACTGATAAAACTGATAATAATTCTAATAATAATTCTAATAATAATCTTGCTGATAAATCAGCAGAGAAAAAACCTCAAAAATTAGATTCTTCTGCAATTATTGCAAAAATTACCAAAAAATGGGAAATTACAGGCAATTATTGGGTAAGCTCCATAGAAACATTTAATAATGAAGAAAATTATTTTCTTGATATTAAAAAAGATGGCTCATACACGCTAAAAGCACGTTTGGAAGATATAAATATCAATGAAACAGGTAAATGGCAACTTCAAAACCCTAAACTAAAATTTAGAAAATTTGAAGAAACAGACCCAAAAGATAATGGCGTACCAATAGAAGATAACGAAGAAATTTTAGTTTTAATGCCCCAAAATGGTAATAATAAGGAAAGATTATTTTTATTTAATTTTGAAGAAAAAGCATTTGCTTTTAATGCTCTAACTCGCCCTTCTGGACTTTTTGCAAAATAATTATTTTAATTATTGATTTTTAATTGTAAATTAAATACATCAGTAAAATATAAATAACACACCATTAAAGAAACTATTAACACAATACATAAAAATAATAAACATATAAAACTCAATGAAAACCTATGATGAAATAGTCAGTCTAATACCTGAATATCTTTTGCACTCAAAAAGTTATATGGTTGTCGTTACAGATTTGGAAGGCAGATACACTTTTGTAAATGATGTATTCAAAAACCGTTTTTCATTCTTAGATAATTTTATTGGCATACCTTCGTCTGATACCATACATCCAGAGGATATAGAAAAGCACAATATTGCGTCTTATACCTGCATAACAACACCTGATATAGTCGTGGAAGTGCAAGTACGCAAACCCAATATTGCGTCTGCTACATTGGAGAGTGATTATTATTGGACGAATTGGGAGTTTTCTCTCTTCAAAGATGTGCATAACCAACCGTTAGGCATATTTTGTTTGGGAACAGACATCACAGAAACCAAACGAATAGAAGATACAGAAAAAAAAGTACAGCAAAAATTATGGCATTCAGAAGATAAACTAAGGGCTATTTTGGATAGTAGCACTGATGGACATATTCTTATAAGTCCAGATTTTAAGATTTTGAGTATCAATAAAACTGCAAGAAACAGGATTCAACAATTATTTAATACAATACCAGAGGAATACCAAGACTTTCATCAATATATACCCAAAGGAACGGAAGAAGAGTTCAAAAAACACTTTCAAAATGCCTTAAATCATAAATCTATACGTTTTGAGAAAAAAATGGTATTTGAAAATGAAGAACAAGTTTGGAGAGAATTTTCTTTTTTTCCTGCTTATGATACCAAAAAACAACTCATAGGTGTTAATTTTAATATCATTGATATTGATGCTAGAAAAAAAGCAGAACTAAAACTACACAACTCTGAATATATTCTCAAAGCTATCTATAATAGTACAACAGATGGTACAACCTTTATAGGAAAGGATTTTAATATACTTTATACCAACAAAGTTACTAACGAAATATGTCTTTATATTTTTGGAAAAGAACCCAAAAAAGGTGATTATTCTTTAGATTTTATTTTGCCACATTTGCAGGAAGAGTTTTTGGAGTTTTACAAGCGAGTTTTATTGGGCGAAGTTATTAAAGTAGATAAGCAAGATAATAATGGAGGTTGGTGGGCTTTTTCTTTATTTCCTGTCTATGACAAAGAAGAAGAACTTGTAGGAATTGCTATGAATATACGTGATATTACAGAAAGGAAACAAACTGCATTAGAATTATTAAATGCAAAAAATGATATAGAACATAAAAATCAGCTCCTAAACGCTATTTTGGAAAGTCCAAAAGGCATTATTATTTTTTCTTTGGATAAAAATTATCAATACCTTTCCTTCACGCAAACGCACCACCAAGCAATGAGGCAGATTTGGGACGTAGATATAAAAATAGGTGAAAATATGTTGAAATATATTACTTCTGATAATGATAAAGAAAATGCTAAGCAAAACTTTGATAAAGCACTCAAAGGAGAATATTTTGTACAAATAGAACAATTTGGAGATGAAAAACACTTTAGAACCTATTGGGAAGATAGGTATTCACCCGTTTTTAATGAAAAGCACGAAATCATAGGGCTTACTGTTTTTGTAACAGACATCACAGAACGCAAGGAAAATGAAATAAAAATCATTAACCAAAACGAAAAATTAAAAGTCATTGCGTGGCAACAATCACACGAAGTAAGAGGACCTGTTGCCAGCATTTTGGGACTTCTTAACCTTATCAAAACAGAAGACAAACAAACCTATAATCCGCTTTATTTGCAATATTTGCAACAATCTGCAGAGCAATTAGATAGGATTATTCATAAAATAGTGGACAACACAACCGCCATAGAATAGTGAGTAGTGAAATAGTGAGTAGTGAAATACAGAGTATAATGTATTTCAACTCACAACTCACAACTTTTTTGCCTTAGTTGCCTGTGGTGTCAGGTTTTTCTACCTGACACCAAACTAACGGCAGGAAACGCACTAATACACTGTTTACAGTCATAGTGGGGACACAGTTTTTTAATGTTAGCAACAAGTTAGCAACCAAAAATATATTTAGTTCGTTGTTGGTGTTGCTAACGCTAGAACACCAGCAACGGCAGAAAAAATATTTATAATCAGTTAGTTAAGTGCCATTTTGACATTATCATAACGTAAAGTAATTAGAGAAAACCTACTTAGTAATGAGTTGTAAATAAAATCCTAATGTTGTATTTCTTAGTGCCTGCTTAGTGTGTATTTCTTAATGAACTTAGTGTTAAAAAGAAAAAAACTAGGAAGTTATTTGCAATGTATTACTTAGTGGATTTGGGGTAATAATTTTTTGATAATGCAAAGTACGGCAATGTTTGTTTGTTTCAATCCTTGTTTTAGTGG
>JANYGM010000030.1 GCA_025362415.1 bacterium | reverse complement strand
TATGGCAAATCTTTCCGCAAGTGAACTAATTATCAATAGTGATAACAGTATTTATCATCTTAATTTAAGGTCTGAAGACATTGCAGACACTATTATCACCGTTGGCGACCCTTCTCGTGTGCATAAGGTTTCTCAATATTTTGATAAAATTGATTTTGAAATGAATAAACGTGAGTTTATCACGCATACAGGCACTTACAAGGGCAAGCGCATAACGGTTATTTCGTCTGGAATGGGAACGGACAATATAGAAATTTTGCTTACTGAACTTGATGCAGCCGTAAATATTGACCTCAAAAAACGTACTCCTAAGAAAACTAGGCGCAATTTGAAGATTATCAGAGTAGGAACATCTGGTGCTTTGCAGGCTTCTATTGCAGTAGATAGCTTTTTGGTGTCTGTCAATGGTATTGGACTTGATACTTTGATGTGTTTTTATGATTTGCCGCAAAATAATTATGAACTAGAAGTTGTTCACCGTTTCCAAAAAGAAATGAATTTGCCTTTTACGCCTTATTGTGTGGCAGGTTCTGAAAAATTGCGCAAACAGTTTGCTTTTGATATGTTGGAAGGGAATACGGTTACTTGTCCTGGATTTTATGCGCCACAAGGTAGAGATTTGGGCATTGGTATCAAATATCCAAATTGGGTAAAAAGTTTAGAATATTTCCATTTGGAGGATTTCTGGCTCACTAATTTTGAAATGGAAACAGCTGGATATTATGCTATGGGACGTTTGCTAGGACACGAAGTAATTTCTCTCAATGCTATTGTTGCTAATAGAATTACAAACGAATTTTCAAAAAATGCTGATAAAACAGTAGATACGCTTATTAAAATGGTTTTAGAACGCATTTAATTAGTGAGTAGTGAAATAGTGAGTAGTGAAGTAGTGTGTAGTGAAATAGTGAGTAGTGGAATACATCTGACGAAGAATACTACGTATCATACACACTACTCACTACTCACTACTCACTACTTCACTACTTCACTATTTCACTACACACTAAAAAATGGATGCTTTATTTAGTTTTGTTTTTAGGTTTAGGGCTTTTCTATTATTTTTTGCCTTAGAAATCATTAGTATTTCTTTGATTATAAACAATAATAGACAACAATCAGCGGTATTTTTCAATACCTCTAACTATTATGCTGCCCAAATTTTGAAAGCATCTAACCAATTTAATGACTATTTTCATTTGGGAGATGTCAATAAAAGTCTGGCTGCTGAAAATGCTTTGTTACGAAAGCAATTTTTACAAGAAAAACAGCGCAATTTTGGTGCAAATGTACGCCCTGTGGAAGATGCTACTATTGCAGGCAAATATCAAGTTTCTCTTGCAAAAGTTATCAATAGCACCACTAAAAACACTCGCAATTATGTAACCATAGAAAAAGGCACTTTGGACGGTATTTTACCTGATATGGGCGTTATTTCGCCTAATGGCGTGGTGGGAAGAGTCAAAAGTTGTACGCCACATTTGTCTTTGGTGAGTTCTGCTCTGAATATTGACCAACCTATTTCTGCGCAAATAAAATCTAATAAATATGTTAGTTATGTACTTTGGGACGGGAAAAGCCCGCAATTTGCTAAGTTTAAAGATGTTACAAAAGCTATAAAAGTCGTGGTAGGAGATACCATTGTTACATCAGGCTTTAATGATTTCTTTCCAGAAGGTACAATGATTGGCAAAGTAGAAAAAGTTGTAGATGACAAATCAGCTACTTTTCACGATATTACGGTGCGTCTTTCTACTGATTTTAATAGTCTTTCTTATGTTTATGTGATTGGAAATAAGCTAAAATTAGAACTTGATACGCTCACACAACAATTAGACCCACAAAAAGAGAAGGAAAAGGACAAAGAAAAAGAGGAGAAAGATAGAAAAGAAAAAATAGAGAAAGAAAAGAAGAATAAAGAGAAAAAAGAGAAAGAAAAGCTAAAAGAGATAGAAAAAGAGAAGGAAAAATCAAAACCAAAAGACAGTACAATCCTTAAGAATAATCCCTAAAAATGAACAACGCTGCTATTATAAGTCAAATAATCTCTTTTTTGGGTTACTTATTTTTTCAAGTATTTTTTGCACGTCATCTTATTTTGTTTGATGTGGCTTTTTGTTTTGTATATATTGGTTTTCTGATTAGTTTTAATCCAGAAATAAGTAGAATTAGCTTTTTATTGATTGCTTTCGCCTTTGGATTTAGTACAGATGTATTTTATAACACACTTGGTGTGCATACTGCGGCTTGTGTGTTGCTTGCATATTTACGTCCCTATTTGATAGAATTAATGACAGAAAAAAGCAATAGAGATACTGTAATAGAGGTTTCCATTCGTAGAATGGGTTTTGTTTGGTATAGCACTTATGCAGGAATTTTGCTTTTTGTACATCATTTTTTACTTTTTGTGTTAGAGGCAAGTGCAGCTTCATTATTTTTCATTACTATTCAGAAAATTGTAGCTAGTTTTATACTTACAAGCATTTTTTTGATTATTTTTCAGTATTTACTTTTTCCTATTAGAAAGAGATAATTTTTTAATTGTGAGTTGTGAATTATGAATTGTGAATTTATTGAGATACGACATTGATAAATTGTATTAAGCCCCAGCGGGGCGGTATATTTATAGGGAAATAATTGTATTTTGTATTTAGCTCCAGCGGAGCGAGATATTTATAACACTATGATTGTTTTCATAGCTATTTGATTTATCAAGGATTACAAAAATATAAAATTAAATAAAAAAAGCCTTTCCAAGCATTTGGAAAGGCTTTTGTGCGCATGGCAGGATTTGAACCTACAACCTTCGGCACTTCGCTTGTAATAGAGCTGTAGAGGTAATTTTACCTCTTAGGTGTGTGCGAATTTGACTTTGCAAAGGCACAAAAAAAAACTAAGCAGCAATCAAATCAGCCCCCGAACACACCTCAACCTTTGCTATCAACTTGTCAATAGTTCCCTGCAAGTAAAGTATAGTTTGCTTTTGCATTTCCACAATTTTTGAGTCATCCCCCACAAGTACAAGTTCATTATCTTTTTCAATAAATTTACTTTCTTGTATTATTTTATTAGGAAGATTATCTCCAACTTCACCAATAAACATTGGTGCATCATCAGAAAAAAAGTAGTCCATACACGTTTGTGGAAATACAGTCTTTACTTTCGTGAAGAAGTCATTGCCAGGAGAAGCCCCGTTATTCTCATAGGTGGACATTGTACTTCTATTTACGCCAAGTGCGTCAGCAAATTCAGATGGCTTCAATCCAAGAGCCTCTCTAAATTTTAGTATCTTAATATTTATTTTTTTGGACATGGTTGTAAAATTTATGTGAAAATAATTGTTTAAAAATTTGGACAATTCAAATTATTAAACTATTTTTGATTTTTATTATAGATTATAACACAAAAGTAATCTAAAAATTTGAATTGTCAAAATTTTTAGATTGTTTTTTTTCAAAAAAACTTTTAAAACCCTAAAAATATGTACGTTAGAGCAGATAAACCAATATTTATGGAGAGATTAGAAAAGGTAAAGCCTATTTTACCATATTTCTATTGTACGGAAGTTCAAAAAAAATTCCCAGATGTAAAACGTCATAACATATACTCGGTGCTTACTGGGTGTAATTTGAACTGGGATATATTGGAGGAGTTAGAAAGAATTGCAAAGCATTACCAAGAACTCAATGAAAATGAAATCCTGCAAACTGCATAACTATGAACATTGTAGATATAATAGGCTCTGATAGAAATATTATACCCTATCGCCCAGAACTGAGAAAAATAGCAGGTACTATCAATGCTACAATTCTTTTGCAGCAAATGATATACTATTGCTCAGGGAGTAAGGATAATAAATTTTATAAATTTAGAGCACCTTGCTCACACGAGAATTATCGTGATGGTGATAGTTGGACTGAAAAATTAGGTTTTTCTCTTGATGAGTTTGATTCAGCACTCTCAAAAATAGCCTTTAAACTTGGGAATTGCAAAAATAAACTTAGCAAAGAGGAAGCTTTGGTACATTATTATACAGATAAACAAAGATATACTTGGTATTCTGTCAATATGGAACAACTAGAAAAACAACTTTCTAGTCTTTACTTAGTAAATGGGGAAAGCCAAGATATTAAAGTAAATAGGGAAAGCCAATTTACTAAGAAAATGGAGAAACCCAATTTACTAAATAACTTGGAAAATCCTATTTACCCTGTAAATAGGGAAACCCCAATTACTATACATACAGAGATTAACTACAAAGAAGAAATACACAAAGAAGAAGTAGCGGATTTTTCAAATTTTTCAAAAAATGAAAAAGAAGATTCTGAAAAACCTGCTGAAACTTTTTTTCAAAAAGAATTTGACGAGTTGAAAGAATATTTTTCTGAAAGTGAAAAAGAAAAAACAAATTCTACTGCAAAAACTGAAAATAAAGTAGAAATGGAAAATTTGCCAAACTTTGAAATTCAAAGTAAAGAAATTGAAGTTTTTTCAAAAGAAACCAGTAAAAGTGAGAAATCAAAAGAGATTTTCTTTTCAGAAACAAATTATTTTTCTGATGAGGAACTATTTTCTCAAGAATTTATGAAAAGATTTCCTAAGTATGAAAAATACGACTTAGAACACTATCGCAACGCTCTTATAAATTGGGGACAAGGCAAAAAAATCCTCAAATATAAAAAAACTGATTGGATTCTCACCGCAAAAACGTGGATTGATACAGATGTAACAAAGGGCGTGGCAACCCTCAAATGGCAAACAAAGCCACTGCAAAGCCAAAAAATCAATACTATGGGTGATTTAATTGACCAAGAACAAAGAGTCAATGATTTTTTAATTATACAAGAAAGACAAAAACAACAAGAAAAACAAACCAATGGAACTAATGGAACTTACACGCACTCATACGAGCTTATCTCCTAGTGAAAACGCAGGCACAACGGTAGGGCTTCATGTTTCTGCTAATGCTAGTAGCGTTGTGGTTAGTCCACTACATACTGCAATGGTAAAGGCTCACTATCAAGATAAAACGCAAATTAAGGATATACCCAATGAAGAATTATTGTTTTTTTGCGGAAAACTTATCAGCAATGCCCTGGCGAAACTAAATCATAAAAATACGTATGATGATGCAGGCAGGGCTGTAGCTGTTACAATATTGGCGCAAGACCTGCGCCTGCACCGCCCCTTTTATACCAAACAGGAGATAGTAATGGCTGTAGGTATGGGTTGTAATGGTGAATTTTCAAAGCCTGATGCCATTATTACCTTCTCGCCCTCAATGGTGATGCGTTGGACTGCCGCATACGGAGAAATGAGGAATGAAGCCCTCAAAATAGAAAGGCAAGAACAGGAGAAAAAAGCAAAAATCCTGCATCAGGAGAAAATGGTGATGGCAGGAAAACAATATCTAAGCGAGCAATGGGCAAGATTATTGGATTACGTGCAAAAGTATGGAGAGTTTCCAACAGAACCAAAAACAACCATTGACTCGTTATTTTTGGATTTTTATGCAAAACTTACTGAAAGTGGCTATCATCTTCAAGCAGCAATAAAATGGGACATTTTATTGCATTTCAGAAAACGAGTTGCAGATAAAGTACCAGAATTGGAAAGAATAATGTTTAGGGCTGATTTAGGTCGGTTTGTTGCTAACATTGATAACACAGAAACAAATCTTTGTAATAATTTTTTCGGCTCAAAAGCTGTACGCCTTGCAAAAATAAGGTGCTTCCAATTACTTTTTTGGCAAATGTTACAAAAAACACCGTTCCTGCTTAGGGAAATAGAATTTTAGGAAAAAATGCAAAATTACCACCTTTTTAGTAACAAAATGAAATCAAAAAACCAAAAACACGCTGCAGAAATTCACGCAGAAATCAGCCACCTGCGCAAACAGGCGTATGCAACAACAAACATCAAGGAGCTTGTAAAGCTCGCAAAAAGAGAAGAACAGTTACGAGGCAATGACTACTAGTAAAGCTAATATTACATTGGTGGCTCAATTTTTGGTTTTATCAGACATCTATTAGACAAGAAATGTCCGATAGAGCAAAAAAAATGCTTTTTTGAGCATTGAGATGAGATTTTTCAATGTCCGATAGGACATTTCGCAAACATAAGCATCAAAATAAAAAAGCTATTAGGAAGCTTATTATGGTGCAGGCTCAATAGTCAGCATCTTTGTAAAGACACTATTTCCCTCACCTGCCAAACTAAAAGTTACACCTCCAATAGTGGTGCTTACTCTTTGTCCTACATTTGCACGCACCCAATTACTTGCTTCTTGTGGACGTGCACCCTTATAAGTTACACCAGCCACAAAGGCAAGGAAATTTTTTGCATCTTCATAATCATTGCCTGAGTGGTATGTAGCTGTTGCTCTGATTCTTTCAATTTTATCATCTGCTTCCCCTATAATTTGTACATCTAGCGAATGTTCTGGGGTTTTTTGTTCACAAAAATATTCTAACCCACCCCCATAATTACCTAAAGTCTTAGAAAATCCTTTGTTGGTAAGATTCAAGTACACATCAACTGCTGTAAGTCTAGGAATGTATTCCATCTGATTCTGTGAAGATTTGGATTGTGTATCTTCTGCTAGTAGTTTTTGTATTTTCTCTTGGGATATTTTATATAAACTATCTACTATTGCTTGTTTTTGTAAACTGTCTTTTATTTCTTTTGCTGTCTGCTTATTGGTTGTATCTGGAGCGGTTCTAGCCGTTTTTTCTATGATTGTTTGGTTTTTTGGCATATACCAAATAAAAATCAAAAAGCACACACCAAAAGATGTAGCATATACTTTGGCTGATAGCATTCTTGTTCTCTCTCCACCCCACCAAAAAAGGCTTTTTTCAGGCGAAAAAAGTCCAATAAGAAAAGCTACAATACTAATAAATGTCAATAAGAAAAAAAACTTGTCCATAATTTTTTAAGTATTTTTTGAATGAGTTTCAAATAAAATCAAAATAAACTGCAAAAGCAAGATGCAGGGGCATTTTTTATGTTTTTGCTTTTTAGAATGAATATAAACAATAAAATAGTTTAAGAAAATGAATTTAAAAATTTGGATAATTCAAAAATTTGAATTACATTTGTAACAGAAAGAAAGAGAAATACACAAAA
>JANYGM010000114.1 GCA_025362415.1 bacterium | reverse complement strand
CCACTAAAACGTGGCGGAAAACCTGAAGAAGTGGCTGATGCTTGCGTATTTTTGGCAAGTTCGTTGTCTAGCTATATCACAGGGCAAGTTTTGCAAGTTGATGGCGGAATGCTAACTTAGTGAGTAGTGAGATAGTGAAATAGTGAGTAGTGAGTAGTGAAATAGTGAGTAGTGAGTAGTGAGTAGTGAGTAGTGAGTAGATATTTGGCTGATATTTTGGTGTCCTTCTTGATAGTAGTGAGTAGTGTATTTTGTTATAAACAATGTATTTCACTACACACTATTTCACTTCTCACTATTTCACTACACACTATTTCACTTCTCACTATTTCACTACACACTATTTCACTATTTCACTTCTCACTTCCTCACTATAACAAGTAAGCTAGAAGTGGCTGTAGCTATTATTTTACCATTTTTATCTAAGATTTCACCTTCCATAGCAATTATTTGTCCACCTTGTCTGATAAGTTTTGAACGTGCAGAAATTGTTTCATTTTCGTAGGCTTTTCCCAAAAAATTAACATTGAGATTTACAGAAACGGCTGGATTATCTTTTGGAAGCGAAGCAACAGTCATTCCCATAATATCATCAAGAATAGCCGCAGAAATCCCTCCGTGCAACAATCCTAGCGGATTTGTCATCTCTTTTCTAACTAAAAATTCAATTTCAATATTACCAAATTCTGCTTTTTTGAGTATTCCATTTAGCCATAAAGTAAATGGAGGAGCGTGGGCTGGAAGTGGTTTGTTAATATATTCTTGGAAAAATGCCAAAATAGGCGTGATTTCTGTTGATTTTTCTGTTTGATTTTTCATAAATTTTGTAGAATTTTTTATTGATGTTTTAATGAAAATAAATAAGTATTGAATGGCTATTAAAACAAATATTTCTATATTAACTGCTTGATTATAAATTATTTATCCTCGTAATTTGCAATTTGTAATTCGTAATTGAATGTAGATATTTTTATTTTGCAAATTTATTTATTATATTTAAGGCGCAAATGTAAGTAATTTGCACTAAAATCTAAGTAAACATATTCAAATATATCATAAATATTCACAAATAATGGAAATATCACGTGTTTTTGACCTTCTGGAATTTCAATCTGAAAACTACCCCAAAACAGATGCTGTATCAGCAAAAATCAATGGAAAATGGGTCAAATATAGTACACAATCTGTCATTGAACAGTCTAATTTGGTAGCATTAGGGCTTCTTAGGCTTGGAATAGGCAAAGATGACAAAGTTGCTATCATTTCTGAAAGTCGCCCAGAATGGCTTTTGACAGATTATGGTATCCAAAAAACAGGCGCAGTAAGCGTGCCAATGTACCCAACCATTACTGCGGAAGACTACCGCTACATACTTGCAGATGCAGGCGTGAAAATTATTTTTGTTTCTACAAAAATAATTTATGACAAAGTAATGAAAGCAATAGAAAATATCAATGAGCTTTCAGCAAGTAGTATTTATCTTTTTGATGAAGTTGAAAACCTGCAAAATTGGACGAAAGTCAAAGAATTAGGCTCAAAAGATGATGCCCAAATCTTGGACAAAATCAAGGCAAAAGTAACACCAGAAGACCTTTTTACTATCATCTATACCTCTGGCACAACAGGTATGCCCAAAGGCGTAATGCTCACGCATAACAACGTAGTAACCAACGTAAAAGCAGCTATTTCTAGCCTAATTTTGGACTATAATACACGAGCAATGAGCTTTTTGCCACTTTGCCACATTTTGGAACGTACCGCAACTTGTGCCTATATGATGAATGGTTACTCTATTTATTTTGCTGAAAATATGGACAAAATAGGTGAGAATATGAAAGAAGTTCAACCGCATATTTTTGTAGCTGTTCCAAGAGTATTGGAAAAAGTATATGATAAAATAATGGCGAAAGGCTACGAACTTTCAGGCGTGGCAAGAAAATTGTTCTTTTGGGCAGTAAATTTAGCGGCTGAATACGACACGCAGAAAAGTGGTGGCTTTTTCTATAATATACAGTTGAGCATTGCTAATAACCTTATTTTTGACAAATGGCGTGAGGCTTTGGGCGGAAATGTAAAGTATATTGTTTGCGGTAGTGCTGCACTAAATCCTAGACTTTCACGCATTTTCTGGGCAGCTTGTTTGCCTATCTTAGAAGGCTACGGAATGACAGAAACATCACCCGTAATCACGGCTGGAAGCCCCTATAAAGAAGATTATTGTATAGGAACAACTGGGAAAGTAGTGGCAAACGTGCAGGTAAAAATAGCAGAAGATGGCGAAATTTTGGTGAAAGGTCCTAACGTAATGAAAGGCTATTACAATAACCCTGACCAAACTGCAGAAACTTTTGATGCAGATGGTTGGCTAAAAACAGGTGATATAGGTGAGTTTGTGCAAGGTAAATACCTTAAAATAACTGACCGCAAAAAAGAAATTTTTAAGACTTCTGGTGGGAAATATGTAGCTCCTCAAAGGCTAGAAAACGAACTCAAAAGCCTTAGTTTGGTGGAACAAGCTATGATTATTGGTGAAAATCAGAAATACCCTGCTGCTTTCATTGTGCCTAATTTTGAGGCAATGAAAAGTTGGTGTCATTTGCATAATGTTGCT
>JANYGM010000413.1 GCA_025362415.1 bacterium | reverse complement strand
GAACAGTTTTTCTTGAAGACCACAAAAAACATTAGTATCAGTAATTTTTAAACTTGCCTCAAAGCATCATTTTTTCAAGACTGGAGTGAAAAGGTAATACTTTTAAATCTAAAAACAAATTTATTTTGCTTTTTTCACCACATAGGCACGAGAAAAGTGTGAGGTGTGAAGTGTGAGGTATTGTTTGTCGTAAATAATGTATTTACTTCACACCTCACATTTCACACTTCAATTTAGGTTTTTTTCTTCTTTTTCTTTGCTGCAGGGAACAAAATATTATTCAAAATCAGCCTATAACCAGGCGAGTTTGGGTGTAGTTTGAGGTCTGTTGGCTCTTCTCCTACAAAATGTTGGTAATCTTCAGGGTCGTGTCCACCATAAAAAGTCCACGTACCTTTGGCAAAAGTGCCGTGAATATAGCGTGCCTCATTTGCAGACTTTGTTTCGCCCATTACAAGGACTTCAGATTTAATCAGTTTTTTCTTAAAAGCCGTTGTTTGCCCCATAAAACCGTTAATTAGGTTTTCGTGGTTTTGCGTAAGCATTGTCGGAATAGGGTCATATTTGGCAGAAAACTTGAAAAGTTGGAAAAAATCCGTTTTTTCGTTTAGTCCTGGTCTTTCGTGAGATTGATTATCTATGTTAGAATATTCATAAACATAAGCATTCATTTCCAACTGGAAATCCTTGAAAGCAAACGTATTATTAAAATTTAGGCGTTGTTGTGCGTTGCGGTCTGCGGCATCTCCATCATAAACCGCCTCACAAATATCTACTCCTTCTGCTGCAAGTGCAATATCAAAAGTATCTGTTGCTGAACACATTGCAAACATAAAACCGCCACCAGCGCAAAAATCACGTATTTTTTTCACAACAGCAAGTTTCAACTGCGACACCTTAGAAAAGCCGTATTTTGTGGCAATACGCTCACTTTCTTGCTTTTCCTTCTGAAACCAAGGCTCATTTCTGAAAGCTGCATAAAATTTGCCATACTGCCCCGTAAAATCTTCGTGATGTAGGTGCAACCAGTCGTAAGTGCTTAGTTTGTCGCCCATTACGTCATCATCAAAAATGGTTTCGTAGGGAATTTCCGCATACGTAAGCACTAGCGTAACGGCATCGTCCCAAGGTTGCTTCGTTTTAGGAGAATAAACAGCCACTTTTGGTGGTTTTTCTAGCTTCATCACGTCCATATTGGCATCAGGATTGGCTATTTCATTAAGAATTTGGTTGTATTGAGCATCAGAAATGACTTGATAACCCACACCACGCACATTTAGCTCACTTTCAAGCTCTGGAGCGTGTTTGAAGGCAAAACTCCCCCCTTTGTAGTTGAGAAGCCAGTCCACTTCTAAGTTTTTTTTCAGTATCCAATAAGCAATACCGTATGCTTTGAGATGGTTTTTCTGTGTTTTATCCATCACCAAAAGCAAATAATTTGCCTTTAATTGGATAGATAAAAAGCAAAAAAGAAATATAAAAGTTATTTTTTTCATTTTATTTGAGATTTTGTTTATTATTGTTGCAAATGTATTTGTAGATACGCCACCGCAGTGCGTATCCACGTAGAACAATGTATTTGCACCAATTTTATTACTATGATTTTGTTTACTTTCGTATTGTTTGTACGTGGATACGCACTGCGGTGCGTATCTACAAACACATCTATGTAATATCAGTTATTCATAAACTATATTTTTGATTACATATTCTAGTGAGTCAATAGTATGTTGTGTTTTTATAGAATCTGCTACAGTCTTGCTATATTTTTTTGAATATGCTATCAAGTCCGAAGCATTAGGAAACGCATAAGGCTGATATTGAGGTAAATCTTTATAAAGTACATCTGTTATACGGCTTCTAAATATATCTCCTCTCAATTCATCTAAAAGTACACCATTTTTATCCACACCAATAAACGTAGTACAAACATTTACATTATGTTTTTGTGCAATTCTTTTTCCTTCTTCTGTTTCAATATCGTAATCTAAATTCAAAAATGCCCTATTCATTGCATCTGAAACTGCTAAATTTGCTAAAACTGTTTCTGTAAAATTATAACAAGCAAAAGAATTTCTTTGGTAAAATTGTATAAAAATTGGTTTATCTAATTTCTTTGCTTTGGTGAGTGTTTGCTCAAAAGTTCCTGTTTCAAAATTGATGCTCACAGGAATATCAAATTTATATTTTATCTTATTATTTTGAAAAATTGCCCCAGAAATCAAATAAAATGATGCTACACAAAATCCAACCATAAAAACACAAAAACTAATATATTTTTGCTTTATTACATTAAAAATAAATGTTAAAATAATTATTATTAGCGCAATTTGCCCATTTAATAGTGATACTTCGTGTATCAAAAACACAGTACAAGCTACTAACCCAAACAATAACAAAACATTTAAAATAAACTTTACATTTTCATTCATTTTTTGCTATTTCATTCAATAATCACGCCAAAAAATTTTGAGTAATCATAGCGCAAAATACACAATTCTCGCATCAAAACAACAAATTAAATGTATCTTTTTGGTTTAAACTTTGTTTAGATTTTGTTTTTTGAGATATTTTGCTACATTTGTGGTTAAAATAATTATGAATTATAAATTGTGAATTAAATACAAAAGAAATATAAAATATTGATAATCAATAAGTTATCATTTTGCTAAAATTCCTTAAAATCTTCTTAATTTTCTTAAAAATCACTTAAAAAACATCAAAATAAAAAACCAAAAATATGGCTTACAATCTTTTGAAAGGTAAAAGAGGCATCATTACAGGTGCTTTGGACGAAAAATCAATAGCGTGGCACGTAGCCCTCAAATGCAAAGAAGAAGGCGCAACTTTTACCCTTAGCAATGCGCCTGTGGCTATGCGTATGGGCAAAATCCAAGAACTAGCAAAAGCCTGCAATACAGAAGTTATTGGCGCAGATGCAACCGTTTTGGAAGATATAGAAAATCTTTACAAAAAATCAGAAGAATTATTGGGTGGCAAAATTGATTTTGTATTACATTCAATAGGAATGAGTCCAAACGTAAGAAAAGGCAAAGATTATGGAGATTTGAACTATGATTGGTTTATGAAAAGTATTGATATTTCGGCTCTTTCTTTCCATAAAATGCTGCAAGTAGCAGAAAAATTAGATTGTTTGAGTGAAGGCGCATCAGTATTGGCACTTTCTTATATTGCCGCACAACGTACTTTCCCAGATTATTCTGATATGGCACAAGCAAAAGCCGTTTTGGAGTCAATAGCACGCAGTTATGGTGAGCGTTTTGCACGCCTCAAAAAAGTACGTGTCAATACTATTTCACAATCTCCAACCGCCACAACAGCAGGTACAGGCGTGGGTGGTTTTGATGCTTTTTCAGACTATGCCAATATGATGTCGCCACTAGGAAATGCCTCTGCAGAAGCTTGCGCAGATTATTGTGTGGTTATGTTTTCAGATTTGACAAAGATGGTTACAATGCAAAACCTATATCACGACGGCGGTTTTTCTTGTATGGGTATCTCGCCACAAGTGGTAGAAAGGCTCTCAAAATAGTGAGTAGTGAAATAGTGAGTAGTGAAATAGTGAGTAGTTAGATAACGACATTGATAAATTGTATTTAGCCCCAGCGGGGCAACATATTTATAGAAAGATAATTGTATATTTTTGTGTTGTCAGGTGTTTCCACCTGACAACAAAT
>JANYGM010000358.1 GCA_025362415.1 bacterium | reverse complement strand
ACATCATCTTTAAAGCGTTTGAGTGCATCAATTTCACCTGTGAAAATCACCACAAAATCCCTGATAACACGCAATTTGCTATTACGTTTGATGTAGCCATCAAGTACATAACTACCTGCAATAGTACCCAATTTAGAGATTTTGAAAATTTCACGTATTTCTACATTTCCTACAATAATCTCCTCAAAAGTAGGCGCAAGCATACCTTCCATTGCATCTTTCACTTCATTGATGGCATCATAAATAATAGAATACAAACGCACTTCTATTTCTTCTGTTTCAGCAAGTTTTTTAGCATTCACAGATGGGCGCACTTGGAAACCAATAATAATAGCATCAGAAACGGCTGCCAAATTGACATCAGATTCAGAAATCTGTCCTACCGCCTTATGAACAACATTTACCTGCACTTCTGGTGTAGAAAGTTTTAATAGTGAATCTGAAAGAGCCTCCACAGAACCATCAACATCACCTTTTATAATCACGTTCAACTGTTGGAAACTGCCCAGTGCAAGCCTGCGACCAATATCCGTAAGCGTAAGACGTTTTGTAGTCCTGATACTTTGCTCACGTAAAATCTGCTGACGTTTGTTAGCAATTTCACGAGCTTCTCTTTCAGTTTCCATTACGTGGACTTTATCACCTGCTTGTGGCGCACCACTAAGCCCTAGCATTTGCACAGGTGTTGAAGGTGTTGCTACCTTAATAGTTTGTCCTTTGTGGTCTGTCATAGCCTTTACACGACCATAATGAGATCCTGCAAGGATAATATCTCCTACTTTCATTGTTCCTGCTTGTATCAGTACGTTGGTCAAATAACCACGTCCTTTATCCAAAGAGGCTTCAATAACAGTTCCTACTGCTTTTTTCTTAGGATTTGCTTTCAGCTCTAAAAGTTCTGATTCTAGCAAAATTTTCTCTAATAATTTATCTATACCAATACCTGATTTAGCAGAAATTTCTTGGTCTTGGTACTTTCCACCCCAACTTTCTACCAAAAGGTTCATACTAGCAAGTTCCTGACGTATTTTTTCAGGGTCTGCCGTTTGTTTATCTACTTTATTGATAGCAATAATAATAGGCACATTAGCTGCTTGAGCGTGATTGATAGCTTCTTTTGTTTGTGGCATTACGTTGTCGTCTGCCGCAATTACAATAATTACAATATCTGTTACCTGCGCACCCCTTGCACGCATAGCCGTAAAGGCTTCGTGTCCTGGTGTATCTAGGAAAGTGATTTTTTTACCTGCCTCTGTCGTAATGCTATAAGCTCCAACGTGTTGCGTAATTCCTCCAGATTCTTTTGCGGCAACTTTCGTACCTCTAATATAATCCAAAAGTGAAGTTTTACCGTGGTCAACGTGTCCCATTACAGTTACAATAGGTGGACGTTCTATCAAACTTTCTGGTGCATCTTCCTCTCCTAATTGTACTTCAATTTCTTCTTCTGCAGACGTAAATTCAACTTTATAGCCAAATTCATCTGCAATAATAGTGATAGCAGAGGCATCTAAACGCTGGTTGATAGATACAAACATACCAAGCGACAAGCACTTAGAAATCATACCCATAATATCAACGTCCATCAAAGATGCCAAATCAGCCGTAGAAATAAATTCTGTTACTTTGATTAAGTTTTCTCCTTCATTTTCATTGTCTTGTGAGTCCCTATCTCTTAAAACTTTCTTCACAGATTTCTTTTTGACATTACTTCCACCACCAGAAATACGAGCCATTGTAGCTTTTATTTGGTCTTGGATTTGTTTGTCAGAAACCTCTTCTTTTACTCCTTTAACAACTTTTTTATTGTTATTATTGGTTGTATTTGTGGTATTTCTGTTCTGATTATTTGTACCAGTTGTAGTTCTATTTTGGTTGTTACCTGTCGTAGTCCTATTTTGGTTATTATTGCCCGTAGTAGTTCTATTGACATTATTTGTATTGCCCGTAGTAGTTTTGTTGGCATTATTTGTTGTTGTGCCAGTAGTTCCTGTTGTTGGTTTAGTTTCATCAACGGGTTTTCTCTTACGAATACGGTTACGTTTGCGTTTTTTGGTTGGGTCAGTTGTACCAGCAGGAGTTTTGTTTCCATTTCCACGTTTATTATCAACAGGAAGTTCTATTTTACCCAAGATAGTCAAGCCACCAAGTGCGTCTGCTTTTGCCTTGATAAGTTCAATAAATTCTGGCTCTTTTACCTGAATAACTGGCGTTACCACAGGCTCAACAACTTTTACTTCTGCAGTTGGTTGTTTTGTTTCGTTAGAAGTTTCTTTTGGAACTTCGTTAGAAAGCACTTTTTTGACCTCATTTATTGGCTCTTTTACTAGCTCTTTTGTAGGTTCTTTTTTGACATTTTTCTGATTAAGATTAGCTTTGGTTTCTGGCTTTTTCTCATCTTTTTTGTCTTTATAGGCGTTGGTTGTTTTGGCGGTATTAGTTTGCTTATTGCGCCCACCACGCCCACGACCTCTACTATTGTCAGTAATCACTGTGTTAGAAAGGTCAATTTTGCCAAGTATGGTAAGTCCTGGCAAAGAAGTTTTTGTTTCTTCTTTTGGGGTTTCTTCTACTTTTGGCGTAATTTCTTTGGGGATTTCGTTTGTAATGTCTTTCGTAGCTTCTTTGGTTTTTGTTGTTGTTGTTTTTTTAGAAATATTTTCTGTTTTAGTAGCGTTGTCCTTAGCAGCGTTATCTTTAGCAGCTTTTTTAGCAATTTCTTTTGCTTTGCTTTTTGGAGCTTCTTTTACTGCATCTTGGATAACCTCTGCAGGGATTTCCTTAATTATTTCCTTTGGAACTTCTTTCACCAATTCTTTGATTATTTCTTTTTGAACTTCTTTGATTGGTTCTACTTCTTTTACGACTGTCTTAAAAATATCCTTTGTTTTATCAATTTTAGACGTTTTTGTAGCTTCTATCACTACATTATCTTGTAGGGGTTTGCTATTAAGATGTTTGATGTCTGCTTCTCTTTTTTCCAAGAATGAGCTTTTAAATTGCTTGTCTAGCATAGCTAACTGGTCGCTACTGATTTTTGTATTCAAATCATTGAGAACTGTTTGCCCTTTGCCCGCCAAAAATTCAATAATGGTGTTAGAGTGTACGTTATAGTTTGTTGCTGCTTGTTTGAGCCTCATAATAGGATTGTATTGCTTATTGGGTTTTTATAATGAATTAGAATTATTTGGTTGTTTGTCTGCGACTACAACCTTCACCCAGAAAGCTGTATTAGTCTAAATTTTGATATTTTTACGGAAGATTGATAAGGATATTGTAAGAGTTTTTTATTTTAGCCACAAATGTACGCTTTTTTTTTTTGAAGTCAATATTTTTTTAGTTTTTTTTTATCACTACTTCTCAATATGGGTGACATTTATAGTCTGTTTATGATTTGTTCAGGTACGTATTGGTCAATATTTTTGGAATAAGAATTATCATTGTCAGTTATTTGTAAGTATTTAATAATCTTTTTAGCCATATAACGTGCATTAGAGATGATTTTCAAATCTAGTAAGTTAATTTTGTTGTCAAGTGTTTCCAGCTGACAGTAGTTTATCCTAACAAAAAAGCCTTTTCCAAATTTTGGAAAGGCTAATTTATAGTAATTACCATTTAAAGAAGACTTTGCTTTAAGCGAATCTTCCTTTGATTTTCTACATTTTTTTCAAATTCGTACCTCGCACTTTTGTACCTCTTTTTTAAGAAATAGCCTTTAAAAACTCCATTTTAGTGGTATCTTCTTTGAATTTCCCACCATAAAAAGCGGTAACGGTTGCACTATTTACGTCTTGTATGCCACGAGAAGACACGCACAAATGTTTTGCATCAATATAAACGGCTATGTCTTCTGTTTGTAAGGCATTTTTCAGCTCATTAGCAATCTGAACAGTTAGCCTTTCTTGTACTTGTGGGCGTTTTGCATAATATTGCACAATCCTATTCAGTTTTGAAAGTCCTATTACTTTGCCATTAGAAATATACGCTACGTGTGCTTTTCCAATAATTGGCACAAAATGGTGTTCACAATTAGAGAAAAACGTAATATCTTTTTCTACAAGAATTTCATTGTAGTTGTATTTATTCTCAAAAAGTGCTATCTTTGGCTTGTTGGCAGGGTTTAGTCCGCTAAAAATTTCTTTTACATACATTTTTGCTACACGTTTTGGTGTACCTTTTAGGCTGTCATCTGTGAGGTCTAGCCCCAAGATGTGCATAATTTCGGCAAAATGTTTTTCAATAAGCTGGATTTTGAGGTCATCATCAATAGAAAAGGCATCTTCACGCAAAGGGGTATCATAAGAAGTTCCTACGTGTTCGTCTCCAATCTCATCAATTGTCATCACGTCAGAAAAATTTGTGTCTTTTGATTTCATTTCAGGCTGTGTTTGATTTATTTGTGTAAGAAACCATTGAGTAGTATGTCTGCAAATACTCTTTTGGCATCTTGGTTGATAACTTTCTGTTACTGTTTTTGTTTTGAAAAGTAATTTAAAACTAAGTAATTGTGAATTTTAAATTGTGAATGAATACAAAAATTTGATAATCAAATGGTTACTTATTTTTTGATTAAATCAAAACATAAACTAATTATATAAACCTACTTAGTAATGAGTTGTAAATAAAATTCTAATTTTGTATTTCTTAGTGCCTGCTTAGTGTGTATTTCTTAATGAACTTAGTGTTAAAAAGAAACGAACTAGGAAGTTATTTGCAATGTATTACTTATTAAGTTGAATAGATATAAATAGTAACTATTACCAAAAAACAAACAACAATACATTTTTTAAAGTTCATTTTTGCATTTTTTGTATTTTTCTTATCAATATTTCCATTTTTCTTACTAAATTACGCACACATAACAAAAATTACTCACTTATATATTATACTGCTATTATGACTTTCCCTTTTTATGCTAAATTTGCCCTTGTTTCCATTGGTATTTATGCTTTTGTATGCGTGATGTACCTTGGTCAGGAGATTATTTTGCCTGTTGTTTATGCCACTATTATAGCAATGTTGCTAAATCCGCTGGTTAATTTTATGGTACGCAAACGAATGAACAGAATCTTGGCTATTACGCTTGTGTGTATTTTGGCTATCATATTTACAGCGGGTTTGTTGTACTTTATTTCTATGCAAGTGTCATTATTTACAGAAACTTATCCAAAATTTAAGGACAAATTCAATGAAATGACAGAACAGGCTATTTTATGGGTTTCACAAGAATTTAATTTGAAGGTTTCTAAAATCAATTCTTGGATAAACAAAACTGAAAATGAGGCAATTAGCAATATTGGCGGTAGTATGGGCGGTGCTATTGGGCAAACTATTTCCACTATTAACAGTGTTTTGATTGTCGTTTTTTTGCTTCCTGTCTATGTTTTTATGATACTTTACTACAAGCCTTTATTACTTGATTTTTTGCAAAAAATTTTCCATAAAGATGGTGAAACAACTGTAGAAGACATTTTGGCAAGTTCAAAAACCGTTATTCAGAGTTATTTGGTAGGGCTTTTGTTGGAGGCTGCTATTGTGGCGACACTCAATTCTATTGGTCTGCTCATTATAGGCATTGATTATGCCATTATTTTGGCAATAACAGGAGCTATTATCAACGTCATTCCGTATTTGGGTGGTATTATTTCATTTGCGTTGCCTATGCTGATGGCATTTGTAACCAGAGATAATTCAACGTATGCGCTGGCAGTATTTATTTGGTATTTGACTATTCAATTCATTGATAATCATTTTATTATCCCTAGTATTGTTGCCTCAAAAGTAAAGCTAAACGCATTGATTTCTGTAATAGCGGTTTTTATTGGCGCAGGTCTTTGGGGCGTTCCTGGTATGTTTTTGTCTATTCCACTGACAGCTATCATCAAAATAATCTGTGATAATATTGATGAATTAAAGCCTTATGGCTTTTTATTGGGTAATATTGTACCTACTTCTCGCTTGCGTTTTGATTTTTTGAAGAAAAAAGAAAAAGATAAGTAATACATTGTAAATAAGTTCTTAATTTGGTTAATTCAGCCAGAAGTATTATCTTTATGGGAACTTATCCCAAATGTATGGAAAATTTCTGATACTAATGTTTTTTGTGGTCTTCAAGAAAAACTGTTCACAAAGTGCCTAAAAAGTGTATTTACGCTATGGAGCATGCCCCATTGTCTATTTTGATGCAATTTCAATTTACTGATTATCAATACTTTAAATATCAATAATTTCTACACCACAAAAACATTAGTATCAGGAAAATTCAACAAACTATCACCAAAACGAAAGAGGATTTTGAAATCAAGCTATTAAGATTCTTTTTTGTGGCTTTACACGCACAAAAACTTATCAAACTTATCAGAAAAAAAGTAAATTGCTTTGAAAAAAAAGGGCTTATTACGCCACAAAGGATACTTAATAATGAAGAAATTATCATTGACCTTTTGCAAAAATATGCCAATTAAAACAAAT
>JANYGM010000343.1 GCA_025362415.1 bacterium | reverse complement strand
TATTAAAAACCACCCCTAACCCCTCCTAAAAAGGAGGGGAACAAACTCCCCTCCTTCCTAAGGAGGGGCTGGGGGTGGTTTTTAATAGGTTTTGCGTAAGTCCTATTAGTGTTAAATACTATCAATAATCTGATTATCAATATTTTGTATTCATTCATAATTCACAATTCATAATTCACAATTTAAAATGATTGGAGTTCTTATAGTTAATTTGGGTACACCTGACAGCCCTAAAACGCCAGATGTGCGTAAATATTTAAGAGAGTTTTTAATGGATGGGCGTGTCATAGATATTCCTTTTATTCCTCGTTGGTTACTTGTAAACCTAATTATTGCACCTTTTCGTGCGCCAAAGTCTGCCAAAATTTATAAAGAAGTTTGGACAGACAAAGGCTCTCCTCTAAAAGTCTATGGGTATGAAGTAGAACGGCTTTTGCGAGAGGTTTTGCCTGCAAATTATGAGGTAAAACTTGCTATGCGCTACCAATCTCCTAGTATTGATACGGCACTAGCAGAGTTTAAACTCAAAGGATATGAGAAAATCATTGTTTTGCCTATGTTTCCGCAATATGCCTCTGCCTCTACGGGGTCTGTGCAGGAAAAAGTAATGGAAATAGTGAGTGATTGGCAAATAATCCCTTCTATTGACTTTATTTCCAACTTTTATGACAATGAACTTTTCTTAAATACGCTCGCAGATATTGCCCAAAAGCACATAGAAAAAGAAAAATATGACCATTTTTTGTTTAGCTATCACGGACTTCCTGAAAGACAAATAAAAAAGGGAGATTGTAGTGATACTTGCTTGAAAAAAGAACAGTTTTTAGAAGGAAATCACGTTGAAGGCTGTTGTAAAAGTATTCATAAAGATAATCAATATTGTTATAGGGCGCAATGTTTTGCTACAACACGCCTTCTTATCTCAAAATTAGGGCTTTCACAAGAAAATTGTACTACAAGTTTTCAGTCTAGGCTTGGGCGAGACCCTTGGATAAAACCTTATACAGACGACATTATCAAAGAATTTGATAAAAAAGGTTATAAAAAAGTATTGGCTTTTTCTCCTTCATTTGTGTCAGATTGTTTGGAAACTACTATTGAAGTGGGAGATGAATATAAAGAAATTTTTGAGGAATATGGCGGCGAACATTGGCAACTCGTGGAAAGCCTAAACGACCACCCAATGTGGATAGAATGCCTAAAACAGATGATTTCTTCAATTAGGAATTAGAAATTGTGAATTAGGAATGAATACAAAAAAATCAGTCCGAAATCTCAATTTATTAATTTATCATATACTAATTTAAAGGTTTTCTTTTTACTATGAAATATGCTGTATTTCATTCACAATTCCTAATTCACAATTCCTAATTTCTAATTCAAAATTCACAATTATGATAAAATCAATGACTGGCTACGGAAAAGCCCAAAAAGATACTGCAGACGTATTTCTTAACATAGAAATCAAAACTATCAACTCCAAATTTGCTGATATTTCACTAAGAAATCCTAAATTTTTGAATGAAAAAGAACTGGAAATTAGAAATATCATTCAACAGTATTTGGAACGTGGAAAAATCTCTGTAAACATAGAATTTCAACGCAAAACCGCCCTCACAAGCATAGAATTAGATGCTACGCAAATTACGGCTTATTACAATCAACTTTTAGAAATAGCCTCACAGGCGCAAGCACCCACACACGACTGTTTTCGTCTAGCAGTGCAGTTTTTTGAAACTTCGTCAGCAGGTAAAAGCACCACTACACTAGAAAAAGAAGAATGGATTTTGATAGAAAACACACTCAAAGAAGCCCTACAAGATTGCGACAAATTTCGTGTGCAGGAAGGAAACACACTTGCAAAACAACTTTCGGAAGGTATCAAAAATATTGATAATGCACTTGCACTTACTGCGGAAGAAGACCCAAAACGCATAGAATTTGTCAGACAAAAAATAGCTTCACGCCTTGCAGAGATACAAAATGACAAAAATTATGACCAAAACCGTTTTGAGCAAGAAATGATTTATTACCTTGAAAAGTTGGACATTACGGAAGAAAAAATCAGATTGAAAAATCATTTAGATTATTTTGTTGAAATGCTAGAAAACAAAGATTCTAACGGTAAAAAATTAGGTTTTTTGGCACAAGAAATAGGCAGAGAAATCAATACCATTGGCTCAAAAGCTAATAATGTAGTCATTCAACGCCACGTAATTGCTATGAAAGATGAGTTGGAAAAAATCAAAGAACAATCTTTAAATTTGATTTAGAATTCTGATACTACTGTAAAAGTTTCGTTGCAGAATTTATAAAAATAATTTGGAGTTTTCAGGTAATTAACAGTCTAAGAAAATTACTGCAAAATTATCTATTCACGCTACTAAATTAGACAACGACATTGATAAATTGTATTCTGAATTTCGTAGCCACTTGATTTATCAAGTGATGTTTTGGGGCAAAACAAATGAGTAGTGCAATTACTTAGTATGAATTGCGTGGAATTTATCAAAAAGAATACTTTGCAACGTAGTTCGTTCTCTACCATTTGTTTTGTCCCAAAACAGCGTTTTGATAAATCAAACGCCTACATAAAAATTCATAAATTATCAATGTTGTTATCTAACTTTACAAAAAAGATTTTATAATATAATGAAAAATACCCAATATTTTTGGCAAATCAGAAATATAATAAGTTTTTGTATCTGTATAAACTTGGTTATCAACGAGTTTTAAGAATTTCCAGTCATCTCCAGTAACGGCACAACCATAAATAAATTTTTGTGGTTTTCCTTTTTGCTCATTGAAAATTTTAGAAGCATACATTTGCGCTAAACATTGCCCTTTTCCATAGTCCATATTTTCATCTTTTGCTTCTACCAAAGTAATAATAGGAGCTTGCATTACGCTTTTTAGCGGATGTTTGGAGATAAAGAAATCACACGCACCCGACAAATCTCGCTTATCATCAACATACAAATCCTCTCCAGAATAAAGTGTAACATTATCCAAATAAGCAAGTGCCACCTCCAATAAAATTGGCGAAATAAGTTTTTCAGATTTGCTTTTTTCGTTGGTAAGTGGCGTAAGTGCTGCTATTTCCAAACTACGTTTTAACCAATCAGAAGGCTCTACAAGCATTATTTC
This sequence comes from bacterium, assembly GCA_025362415.1. Taxonomy (GTDB): domain Bacteria; phylum Bacteroidota; class Bacteroidia; order Cytophagales; family Thermonemataceae; genus JANYGM01. Next base: position 1,235 of record JANYGM010000343.1, on the reverse strand, counting down.
AGGGAATAAGTTAATACTACTTTCCTCCAAATCTAACTTTTCTAATGTTTGTCTTAGACTTTTATAATTGCTATAACCCATAAGTAATTAGGAATTTTTAATTAGGAATTGTGAATGAGTACAAACTAGCAACTGATAGTGTTTATAATCAAAACTTCAAGGTCTTAAAGAACCTTGAAGTTTTTTTAATAATGATTTTCTAGAAATAAAATTGGTAATATCCTTTTGAGCCATCAGCCGTAAAACCCTCCATAAGTACACGTCCACCAGTTTTCATTAAGTCTTCAAATTTCTTGGCGGTTTGTTCTGCGGTACTCATTTCCTCGTCATTTATTTTGATGATAGTAAAACCTTCTTGGATATAGGTTTCTCTAAAGAATATGCCCCCACGCTTCACTTTGGATATTCTGACACCATTTTTTACTTTTAATCTGTCTTTATCAATTTTAGAAAGTGCCTCAAATTCAATCCCCAATTTGTCCACTGCAGCTACTTCTTTTTTTACAACTTCTGTATTTCCTTCTCTATTGATAAGTTCTACCTGTTTTTCTTGTACAATATTATTTCGTTTGAAAGTAATATTTATTTTGTCGCCTGGCTTGGCATAACTCAATTTTTCGTCATAATCACTACGAGAATTCATTTTGTCATTGTCTAATTTCAAAATAACATCACCACGTTTTAGTCCTGCTGTTGAGGCTGCAGTTCCTTCTTGCACAGACGTAACAAGCACGCCATCATAACCTTTCAAAGCAAATTCTTTGACACTTTCATTATTAACTTCTTGCACTTCTGCACCCAAAAAAGCCTTCTGCACATCTCCAAACTGAATTAAATCTCTTGCAATTTTTGCTACAATATCCACAGGAACAGCAAAACCATAACCAGAATATGAGCCTGTATATGACAAAATGGCAGTATTGATGCCAATAAGTTCCCCTTTGATATTGACAAGCGCACCACCAGAATTACCAGGATTGATGGCTGCATCTGTTTGTATGAAAGATTCTATAGGAAATTGACTATTTAGGAGTTTTATATTACGCCATTTTGCACTTACAATACCAGCCGTAACGGTAGAAGTAAGGTTAAAAGGGTTTCCTACTGCAAGCACCCACTCGCCGACTTTCACGTCACGAGAACGTCCAAGTTTGGCATTTGGTAAGTTTTTAGCTTCTATTTTAAGGATTGCAAGGTCAGAGGAAGGGTCTCTACCTATTACTTTTGCCTCATAA
>JANYGM010000083.1 GCA_025362415.1 bacterium | reverse complement strand
TTTTCTTCAGACATAATTCTATTTAGTTTAAAGCTTAAGTTTAGATTTTTTGAGCTTAAAAAGTTATTTTTAATTGCTTTTTTTAATTACTTTTTTAATTTTATGTGTTACCAATTTCACAAAAGTAATCAAAAATTAGATTAAGACAAAGAAAAATCTTTTTTTTTGTGCTTATTTTTATTTTTTATTGATAAATTTACTCAAATATTCATCATTACAATTAGGAAAAGCACCAAAAATATTGAAAAATAAAATAAAATTCTCTGACGAATATTTTATGGAAATAGCCCTGAAAGAAGCAGAAGCTGCTTTTTTGGAGGGTGAAATACCTGTTGGAGCAGTGGTCGTCATAGAAAATACTATTATTGCAAAAGCATACAACCAAACAGAACGCCTCACAGATGTCAGCGCACACGCAGAAATGATGGCTATAACGGCAGCAACAGGCTTTTTGGGCGCAAAATACCTTACACAAGCTCGCTTATACGTAACGCTTGAGCCTTGCATTATGTGTGCAGGTGCGCTTGCGTGGGCGCAACTAGGGACGCTCATATATGGCGCAACAGACGAAAGAAGAGGTTTTGCTCGTCTGAAAGAGAATATTTTGCACCCAAAAACAAAAATTATTACTAATATTTTGAAAGAAGATTGTGAAGCAATTCTTAAAAAATTCTTCAAAGAACTAAGATAGTAAATAAGTGAGAGGTATGAAGTACGAGGTACGAACTAAATATAAAATGTTGATAATGAAATTATTGTATCTTATTTTAATGAAATTCTGATGAAAATATTTTCTTAAACCTCACCACAAAACGAAACTAAAATGTATTTTTTTCTGTTCAAAAATTATATAAAAACAGACAAATTTAAAATAAACTTTTAACTATAAACTAAACACAAAATTTATGGCGTTTACTCAAAAACCCCTTCCTTACGCTGAAAATGCGTTAGAACCAAATATTGATGCTCAAACAATGAATATTCATTTTAATAAACATCACGTTGCTTATATCACCAACCTTAATGCTGCTCTTGCAGGAACAGAAGCTGAAAATGACAGCATTGAAGATATTTGTAAAAATATTGTAAAATTTCCTGTTGCGGTAAGAAATAATGGTGGTGGGCATTTTAATCACACATTTTTCTGGAAAATAATGACTCCAAACGGTGGCGGAATACCTACTGGTGAGGTAGCTGCTGCTATTGACAAGGCATTTGGCTCTTTTGATAAGTTTAAAGAAGAGTTTAGCAAAGCGGCAACTACTCGTTTTGGCTCTGGTTGGGCTTGGCTTTGTGTAAAACAAGGTGGAGAAGTGGCGGTTTGCTCTACTGCAAATCAAGATAATCCACTAATGGAAATTGATGGTGCAAAATGTGGCACACCTATTTTGGCACTTGATGTGTGGGAACACGCTTATTACCTCAAATATCAGAATAAAAGAGTTGATTATGTTGCTGCTTTTTTCAATGTCATCAATTGGAATAAAGTAGCAGAACTTTACGCAAAAGGAAAATAGTTTTTTCAATTACGGATTACGAATTATCAATTACGTAAATACACCATAAAAGCCCTGCAAATTATTTGCAGGGCTTTTTTTTTATGATATAATTCTAGAAAACGTAATTCGTAATTGATAATTTGTAATTGACTTTACGCAAGCCATTCAGCTATTTTGTCATATACTTTTTGAGAGGAAGTGAGCGCAAAATGGTTGGTACTGGCAAAAGTATGCTGATTTTTGATGTTGAAAGGAGTGCTTTTGTTATCTGCAAAAGCACTTTTTTCGTGAACAAGAATATCTCCAAAAAGGACTGTAAGCCAGCTTTTTTCATCTTTGCCCAAAAGCCCCGAAATAACGTGATAATTTGCAGTATCAAGAGCTTTTATTTCTGCCCTATTATTTGATAAAAACTCATCTGTATTTTGGTCTTTCCAATTTTCTTCACTCAAATACCCAAAACGCAAATCTTTAATGCCTTCACTACGCCAATTAAGGACTTTTCCTACTAGGCGTGTTTGCCAATTAGGTACTTTTGCCAAAATAGAAGTAGTCACATTAGCAAATTTTTCTAAAAAAGACCCCAAATGTGGTGTTCCCAACAAAAAAATATTTTTTACCTTTTCAGTCCAATTAGTAACTTTATTAGTTTTATCAGTATTTGTGAGTGTATAATGACACGCACTATGCGTTACCAAACCGCCCATACTATGCGCTATGATAGTTATTTCAGAAATATCAATAGGATAATTATCACACAAAGATTGCACAAGTTCTGAAAATGCTTTGCCATTATCAGAGATATGAAGACCAGTATTATAACGGACATAAAAAGGCGTATAATTCAAATCTTTTTCTAAAAAAGTGCCATAGTTGCCAGTTTTATCAGAAAAATCCCAAATATGTTCGTTATTTACAAGTCCGTGAATAAGTATGCAAATTTTTGGATAAAATATTTTTTTAGGGTTGTTATTTTGATGATTATTTTGATGATGTCCAAAATAATTATTAGGCAAATTTTTATCCAAAATAAGGCGTTTGCTTTCCTCATAAAAGCCCATAGAAATCTCTAATGGCGTATTTTTCAGACTATCCCCAACAGCACCATTCAGAAAACTGATGCCGTGTTGTGAACCACGTTTGAATAATTTAAAAATTGATGAAATTTGCATTTTTTTGAATTGTGAATTGTAAATGCTTTTATTCACAATTAACATTAGTAATGAGTTGTAAATAAAATCCTAATTTTGTATTTCTTAGTGCCTGCTTAGTGTGTATTTCTTAATGAACTTAGTGT
>JANYGM010000294.1 GCA_025362415.1 bacterium | reverse complement strand
GTTTTAAAAAGAATTATGGTCTGTACCGTAATGCAATGAAGGTCAGACCATAATTCTTTTTAAAACGAACTTACTCTTTGTTATTAGTGGTCAGACCTCCGTTCCACTACGGTACAGACCACTAATAACAAAGAGTGTACGGTAACAAAAAATATAAATAACCAAATAATCAATAAATATTAAAATATGAAACGCCGCCAAGTCCTCAAAAATTTAGCATTACTTACTACTGCTGGTACGCTTGTGCCAAACTTACTGATGGGTTGTAGTGAAGTTAAATCTACGAAAAGTGATACTCTCAAAACTAAAAATAATGCTATTTCAGATAAATCAATAGATAATTCTACAGGAAATAGTATCAAAATAAATGATGATAATTTTAAACTACTTATCAAAAACGGCAAAGTTTTTACTGGTGAAAAATTAGAAGAAATATCTTTGGCTATCACCAAAGACAATAAAATTAAACTTTTTAGAGAAAATGTAACATCCACAAATGAGTTTGATGCAAAAGGAAAAATTGTTTCTCCTGGTTTTGTAGATATTTTGGCAGACAATGCAGGTAATCCAAAACAAACATACAAAATCTTTGAAAAATACAAGATTTCTGATGGTGCAACCAGCGTTTTGCAAATGCACGGAGGAGCAGCATACGTCCAAGAATTTTTTAATCATTTTGGAAAACTTCCCCATTATGTCAATTATGGCGTTTCTACTTTTGTAATGGTTTTGCGTGGAAAAGGACACCCTGCCACACTCAAAGCAATAGAAAAAAGTTTAGAGGAAGGAGCGTTAGGTGTAGCGCATAGCATTGAGTATCAGCCTGCTACACAATATTCTGAATGCTTAGATTATGCAAAAATAGCAAAAAGATATGACCGCCCTTTTTTCTTGCATTTGCGCCATTCTTCTGAAAAAGAAGAACTTTTAGGCGTGAAAGAAGCCATTAAATTAGCCAAAGAAAGTGGCGCACACGTTCATATAGACCATATTCACTCTACTGGTGGCACTTATAATATGCCCGAAGCCCTGCGCCTTATGCAGGAAGCCGTTGATAGTGGGCTGAAAATGACTACCTGCATTTATCCTTATACGTTTTGGGCTACTTATATTGCCTCTGCACGCTTTAATGACGGTTGGCAAGAACGCTACAAAATTACTTACAAAGATTTGGAGGTTGTGGGTACAGGCGAACACCTTACAAAGGCACGTTTTGCGCAATTACGTACCCAACAAGGCGTACTTGTTGCTGTGCCAGAAGGAACAATGCCCGCAGAAAAGACTATCAATTTAGCATTAGAGAAGGATTTTTGTATGATTGGCTCTGATGGTGGCATTGAGCGTGAGCCTATTGCTAACTCTCACCCAAGAGGTGCAGGTTGTTTTGCAACTGCAATTAGGCACGCTATTAACATAAAAATGCCACTAGAAAAGATTTTACACAAAATAACAGCACTTCCTGCGAGTGTGGTTGCGCCTGCAATGAATGACAGAGGCGTTTTGAAAGATGGAAACATAGCGGATATTACTATTTTTGATTTGGAAACTATCAATGGAAAAGGCACTGTGGCTAATCCTAATCAATTTTCTTCTGGTATTGAAGCCGTTTTTGTGAATGGTGAACTTACTTATCAAAATAAAAAAATAATTGCCTCAAAAGGTATGCCTTTACGTAACTTTGGAAAAGGGAAATAAGGAAGAGGTACGAAGTAAGAGGTGGGAAGTACGAATATAAAGTCTTGATTATTGGCTTTTATTTATTTTTACAAAATCATTTTTAAATAAAAAGGTAGCAATATTGCTACCTTTTTGTTTTTTAAGTATGTTGTGATTTGATAAAAAGATATACAATCATTTGATTATCAAAATTTTGTATTCATTCACAATTCACAATTTACAATTTACAATTACTTAGTCTTTCGCAAAAACCATTACAGTTGCTTTGTGTTTTTCATTGTTTTTGGTGTCATAGACAAATTCAATTTTAGTAATATTTCTTTCGTTTCCGTCCAAATCAATCACACGACTCTCTGAACCCGCTTTGATAACATTACGTAAAGAAACATCTTGTACGTTTCCATTTCCAAAATACACTTTCATATCTCTAAAATTGACATCTCCACCCTTCACCTTGATTTGGAGTTTGGTAAATTTACCTCGTTTAGAATTAATGTTGAAAACATCTCTTTCTACCTTATAATCAACTTTTTGCTGACCAATTTTTTCCCAATCACCTTTTTGAGCAAGAAGATTTTGGCTAAAAAACAACATAAACGCACACACAGACATTACAAGTAACTTTTTCATTTTTTGTTTTATTTTTGGTGAAAATTTATTAAAGAATTTGTTTAAATTCAGTTCTTTGATGCTAATTCTAAAAAAAGGTTTAAAACTAATTTACAAAAAACTTCCAAATCCTTACAAACTACTTATTTCTCATGTTTCTTTGTTTGTTTCTAAAAAATCATTTAAGGTTAGATTTTCTATAAAACTTGCTTTGTGCATTGTGTATATTACTCTTAGGATGTAAATTAAATTCCAAGACTTTTGCAGGAAGCTTATTCGTTAAGAACAGGAAATATACAAAAAAAGTCCCCTTCAAAATAATTATTTTGAAAGGGATTTTTGGGTTTATTTAGTTTTTATTTTTGTTTTTAATGCCTCGTGCAAAGTTTTGTAGATTTTACTATCTGCTGATAATTCTTCAAAATGATTTAAAAGCAAGTTCAATACTTTTTTATCAGGAAAAATGGTCAGCACAATACTATTATAAATTTCTGTATTGGCAAATAATTTTCTGAAAACCGCAGGCGTTAAATCTTTGATTTCGTCAAAGCTACTTTGTGCATCTTTGTCAAAATTGATTTCTGGCAAATCTGGTATGTCCTGCTTCCATTTTTTTAGAAATTCCAAAATTTCCAACCATTCTTTCCCCATTCCCAAATCTTTAAAAAGCTCTTCACCATAGCATAAAGCAAGATTTACGCCATAATCAGTAGCCATTTTCTTTAGTTCTGTTTGATAATATTTCTTGTTTTTTGCGAGTTCTGGATCTATGAAATAAAAGTAACCTGATACATTCTCTTCTCCATAAGTGGCAACTAAAACAGACAGCTTTTTCTCAAAATTATTTATTTGCCCTCGTTTTTTGGAGGAGTCGTGGTCATCTCTTACTTTTTGTTCAATGAAATAATACTTTTTACCTTTCTTGAAAAACTGGTCTAAACTTAAATTATCTTCATTGATTTTTATTTTTTTGGGAAGATTAGAAAAGCCTGCTAACGCTAAATATTCTCCTATAAGTTTCTCAAAAGCATCACCAAAACGGATTTCGTGAGATTGTAACAAGTTTTGTAATATCTTTGCTTTTGGTTTTGTAGGTCTGAAAATACCAATATAACGGCTTGGATTTAAGGCTACTTTCTCCAATAAATCAGCTTTGGATTTCTCAAAAATGATTTAGAAATGCGTTTCAACCTTTAGAAAATCATCATCTTTAAACAACATAGGATTTTGATAAATACTTAAAATTTCATCATAACTTTTAACTTTATAACGTTCTCCTACACGTTTATAAGGTTCTCGCATCAATTCCTTTTCTACTTTTCTGACGTGTTCACTTTTACACAAAATATAAAAAGAGAGATTGAATTCTAGTAATTGCAAAGCACGGTTTAGTGCTCTATCTAATGTTCCTATACTATCAACAACTTCAATGGCTCTTTTTGGATATTGGAAACCTTTCTCATTAAACCATAAAACATCAATTTTTTTTGTATGATTAATGATTTCAGGATACGTAAAATCTGGAATTGTTTTTAGTGATGCAATACTTGATAATGAAAGTTTATTGTAAGTTGCACTTGGGTCTGCTGTAAATGTTTTCATATTTAGGAAATTTCCTATTTCTATACAAATACCTTCTATATAAGAGTGCATTCTTACAGTATCTTCTTTTACATCTTCAAATTTCTCTTCTTTGAAATCAATTAAACCGTATAAACCTAAGCCAATTTTTTTAAAATTCTTATTTTCTCGTATTTCTCTGTATAAAACACCACGTAGTCCTGCCTCCCAAGTATCAGAGTTTTTTGCAGCAGGATAATATTTTTCAATTTCATTATACAAAATTTCCAAAGTTGCAACACCATTGTTCGCTTCTAAAATTTCTCTGATTGCATCTACTTTAGTCATATTCCTTTAAATGTTTTTTGAATTTCTGTAAGAGATC
>JANYGM010000078.1 GCA_025362415.1 bacterium | reverse complement strand
TTTTTTGCAAATATATTGAAAAATGCTTACTTTTCAACAAGTTGTTTGAAAAAATTGTTAGAAAAATGAAATATTTTGAGAAAGTTTTTGAAGGAGATATGTTACTCACAAGAAATATTAACCTTATCAGGTAGGCTGTTCAGAAGGCTGTAATGGATTTTCTTCAAAACAGTTTAATTTCAAGGTCTTATGCAAAACTTACAAGGAAGTAATTTGAAATTTAAGATAGGCGGCACACAATAAACTCATTTTTTTGGTGTCGCCTACTCTTATGCGCTCGTGCATAATGGTAGTAGCAGGTGCGTTTTTTATTTTCTTAAATAATTCTAAATAATAAACGTAAGCCAGATAAACGCCCATTTTTGCGGCTTTTGGCAATTTTTTTATCCCCTCAAACGCATCATCAAAATCTTGTTTGATGTCGTTTTCAATGGCTTTTTTTTCTATTTCAGAGAATTTTAAGAAATCAATTTTAGGAAAATAAGTGCGTCCACGCTCTTCAAAATCACTTTTTATATCTCTCAAAAAGTTTATTTTCTGAAAAGCTGCGCCCAAACTACAAGCAGGGCTTTTTAAGGCTTCATATTGTGCTACATCAGTGCCACAAAAAATCTTCAAACACATCAGACCAACCACTTCCGCAGAACCATAAATGTATTCTTTGTATTTGTCGTCAGTATAATTAGTAAAACTCAAATCCATTTCCATACTCCACAAAAACGCTTCAATGAGGTTTTTATCAATATTATATTCATTTACGACCATCTGAAAAGCGTGCAAAACAGGATTTAGGCTAATTTTTTCGTCAATAGCCAAATAAGTATCTGCTTTGAAACGTGCTAAAAGCGTTTTTTTGTCGTGTCCGTGAAAAGTATCTACTATCTCGTCTGCATAACGCACAAATCCATACACCGCATAAACAGGCAGATGAAATTTTTTATCCAACGTCTTGATACCCAGCGTAAAAGAAGTGCTATAATGCTCTGTAATGAGTTTACTACATTTGAGCGCAGTAGTAGAATATAAATCAGTTTGCATATAAATTAGTTGTGAGTTGTGAGTTGTGAGTTGTGAGTTGTGAGTTAATACAACATCATCATCAAAACATCATAAAACATTAAACTTTAAGTCCTATTACCAAAACATCATCAGTTTGCTCTCTATCTTGTTTCCAAACATCAAAAATTTCTTTTAAAAGCTCTTTTTGGTCACCCATATTATCATTATGGATAGTTTCTAATAACATTGTGAACTGTTTGCGCATATATTTTTGGTCACTAGGACCTCCAAACTGGTCTTGGTAGCCGTCAGTAGATAAATAAAAAGTAGTTGGCAAAGAAATATCAATGGTAGTTTTATCATATCTTCTTTTAACCCCAAAAATATCCACCATACCTCCTATACCATATTTATTACCTCTGACAATATTAATTGTATCATTTTGACAATAATAAATGTAATGGTTTGCACCTGCAAAACTAGCAGTTTTATTAGTAAAATCAAAAGCGCAAAGCAGAATATCCATACCTTCTCTACCGCCTGTATATTCTTGATTGAGGGTTTTTACTATCTCTGCGTGTGTTTCTGACAATATTAAGCCAACCTCTCGTACTTTTTTCTCGTGAAAAACTTTATTAAGTATCATATTAGAAATACTTGCTAGGAGTGCGCCAGAAACTCCGTGACCAGTACAGTCGGCACAAGCCAAATAAACGACATTTTCATCTTTTGCCAACCAATAAAAATCTCCTCCCACAATATCACGAGGTTTGTTGAGGATAAAATTATTTGGAAAAAACGCATTAAATTCTAATAAAGATGGCAAAATAGCTTGTTGTATGCGTTGTGCATATTGCATACTTTGCGTGATATTAGAGTTTTTGTACTCTATTTCGTTGAAAGCATTTTGAAGTTCTGTTGATTTTGAGCGTATTTGGTCGTTTTTTTGTGCAAGCACTTCATTTATTTTTTTGATTTGTCTATTTTTCACATAAAAAACAGAAATCATTCCTATCAAAAAAATCCAACATAATACACTGACAATTAGGACTATACGACTTATTTTTTCTTTATCTCCTTGAATTATCTTGTTTTTTTCTAATAGTGTAACTGTTTCCAAATTTTGGATTTTTTGGCTTGCTTCCTCACTAAATAAAGAATCTTTTGAAGTAATGTACTTTGTTTGGTAGTCTAATGCAGTTTTATAATCTCCTAACTCGTTATAAACCTTATATAAAGCAAAATAAGCCTCTTTTAGGTACATTTGGTCTCCAACTGCTTGGAGATATTCAATGCTTTTTTGTGCTGCCTCAGTAGCTTCTTTGTATTTTTTTTGTTTTACATAAAGGTTGGCAAGCCCTGCATTATTAGAGGCTACACTACGCATATCTTCAAATTTTTTTCCTATTGCAATAGATTTTGAAAAAAATTCATTTGCTTGGTCATACTCTCCTTGTTCTGTATAGATTTCTGCCATATTTTGATATGCAGCTGCTATTCCTAGTTCATCTTTGATTTTTTGCCTAATTAAAATTGATTTTAGTAAATAATCAATAGCTAAAGGGAAATTGGCGTTATCCTTATCTTTGTGCATACGCCCAATATTAAGATAAACGTAAGCCAATAAAATATCATTTTTGAGTTTTAAACCAATTTCTTCTGCTTTTTTAAAAGAACTTTCAGCACGAGTAAAATTATGCTCCAAATGATAAATCATTCCCATATTCACATAAGAATAACCTTCATTTTCTACGTCTTTTTCTTCTATACAACTTTCAGAGGTACGTATAAAATACTCCAATGCCTTAATAAAATTTCCCTGATTTTTGTAATTAACACCCACATAACTAAGAGCCTTGTGATAACCAGAAATATAATCTAGTTTTAAAGCCATTTCAGCAGCTTTTTTGCCATATTCTATGCCCAAAGTTGGTTTTATGTTGCGGTAGTTCCAACTCAAACGGTTTAATATATCTACTCTTTTTTTGTCTTCTTTTGGATTATTAGCAAGGGCTTTGTTTAGGCTGTCCAAATAAAACTTATGGGGAATCTGTGCGCCTACATTTGTGCAGCACAAAATAAATATTCCCAATAAAATTACATAAAATTTATTCACAAAACTTCTTCCAATTTTTGTATTAAAGTCCCCTTTGGGGATTTAGGGGCTATTATTTTACATTAAATTAACTTCCATAGAAAGCGTGATACCAAATTTTTCTTCAACAGTTTGCTGCACTTTGTCTGCTAAATCTTTGATTTCCTGACCTTTAGCTTTCCCATAATTGACGAGTACAAGAGCTTGCTTTGCGTGTACACCTGCCTCACCCACACGCAAACCTTTGAGGTCACATTGTTCTATCAACCAACCCGCAGGAATTTTGACATTATTATCATCTACAGGAAAAGAAGGCATATTATCAAACTTCTTCTTAAGTTTTTCAAATACTTTTTTCTTTATAGTAGGATTTTTAAAAAAACTGCCTGCATTTCCTATTTGCGCAGGAATGGGTAACTTGCTCATTCTTATATTAGTAACCGCAAGGCTCACATCTGCAATAGTAGGCGCAGGAATACGCATTTCTAAAAGTGTTTTCTGAATATCCCCATAAGCAATACTCAATTTTGGCTTTTTTGTTTTATTTCCTAGCTTAAAAGTAACAGAAGTGATAATATATTGCCCTTTTAGCTCATTTTTAAATATACTTTCTCTATAACCAAACTTACATTCTTCCTTATTAAAAACACGTATTTCTCCTGTTTCAATGTTCATAGCCTCCAAATCTTCAAAAATATCTTTAATTTCAACGCCATACGCACCAATATTTTGCATAGGTGCTGCGCCAACCGTTCCATAAATCAAAGACAAATTTTCTGCACCAGCATAATTATTAGCAATACAAAACTTGACAAAGTCGTGCCAAATTTCACCTGCGCCCACACGTATATAGATGTGTGTGGCATCATTTTTGACTTTTTTCGTTCCTTTTAGGTTAATTTTGACTACCAAACCATTAAAATCTTTCGTAAACAAAATATTACTTCCACTACCCAAAACAAGTAAAGGTAAATCTTGCTTTTTTTGATAATCTAGGGCTTCTTTGAGTTCGTCCACAGAAGTAACTTCACAGAAACAAGCTGCTTGCACATCAATTTGAAAAGTATTTAATTTTCTTAGAGAAAAATCAGGTTTTATTTGTAGCATTGCAGGATAATTACGGATAGTGATAGAGAGATAGGATTTTTATTGATGTTGAATAAAATATTACTCAAATCACCAAAAAAAGCACTATTTTAGGATTATTTGTAGCATAGAAAATATTTATTTATGATACATAAATAAATATTTTAATGACAAATAATGTTAAAACTCTCGCAAGTTAGTAAGTTTTAGTGAAAAAACAATGCTTTTTCTATATTGCTAAGTTTATCCTTTTCTCATATAAATATGCTAAATAACCACTTATTTTTATTGTAGCAATAGCATTCCCAACTGTGAAAAATACCCTTCTAAAACTTAATTATTTTTCAAAATTACACAAAAAGCGGTTGAATTGCTTACACAATTCAACCACTTTTTGTTTATAAATATTTTTGCTACCGTACTATTTTAAAAAGAATTGTGGTCTGTACCGTAATGCAATGAAGGTCTGACCATAATTCTTTTTAAAACGAACTTACTCTTTATTATTAGTGG
>JANYGM010000275.1 GCA_025362415.1 bacterium | reverse complement strand
TACGAATTATCAATTACGAATTATCAATTACGAATTATCAATTACGAATTATCAATTACGAATTATCAATTACGAATTATCAATTACGAATTATCAATTACGAATTATCAATTACGAATTACGAGTAAATATAGAAAAGATTAAGATTACACAAAGTAATGCAAAAATCTCAAAAAAGTATAAAAAACTTTAAAAAAAGTTTGTTTTATACTTTTATTTACTACCTTTGTGATAAATATTCTTAGATAAGAAAAATTACTATTTAGAAATAGTATCAAAACCAAAAAACAACAATATTCAAATTTTGCAAAGTAATATTAATTATAACGACCTCAAAAATAAACTTCTTTTGCACGCATTGAAGGCTACACAACAGCGCATAGTCATTTATGAAGCGGTTTTGCGCCTAAACAATCACCCCACAACAGAAGAAATTTATGCTTTGATACGCCCAGATAATCCAAGTGTGTCATTAGGAACTGTTTATAAGAATTTGGAGAAATTTGTTGAGGCAAAATTGATTAGAAAAGTGGCTTGTGAAGATGGAATGATGCGTTTTGATGGAAATATAGATAAACATAATCATTTTTATTGTACCAATACTCACGAAATTATAGATTTTCAAGAAGAAGATTTGCATCAGTTAATTGGCAATTTCTTAAAGAAAAAGAAAATAGACAATTTTGAAATAGAAGATTTTCATCTTCAAATCAATGGCAAAAAAATAGATATTCAAAAAGAAATTGTATTTTCTTAATAATTATGAATTATGAATTGTGAATTATGAATTTAATACAAAATGTTCGCAAATAACAATAAAGAAAGTATATTTTAGTGTATAATTTAGTAAGTATTAACATTTTCATTTTAAAAAACAAACAGATATGACATTAGTTTTGAAACAAGCACCTAAATTTAAGGCTGCTGCAGTAATCAACGGAGAAGAAATAGTTGAAAACTTCTCATTAGACCAGTATTTGGGCAAAAAACACGTAGTATTTTTCTTTTATCCAAAAGATTTTACGTTTGTTTGTCCTACTGAAATCTTAGCATTTCAAGAAAAACTAAAAGAATTTGAAAAGCGTAATTGTGTTGTAGTTGGTTGTTCTACTGATACAGAAGAAACACATTTGGCTTGGTTGAATACCCCAAAAGACAAAGGTGGTATCAATAGCGTAACGTATCCATTAGTAGCGGATACCTCAAAAACTATTGCTAAAAACTATGGCATTTTGGCAGGTTATGATGATTATGATGAAGATGGTAATCATACTTTTGTAGGTGCGCCTATTGCTTTGCGTGCTACATTCTTGATTGACAAAAACGGTATGATAAACCAAGAAACCGTTAATAACTTCCCATTGGGTCGTAATATTGATGAAACATTGCGTTTGTTAGATGCTTTGCAATACGTTGAGAAACACGGAGAAGTGTGTCCAGCTAATTGGTCTGAAGGCAAAGAAGCAATGAAAGCTACCAAAGAAGGTGTTGCAGAATATTTGGGCAAACACTAATAATTATGAATTGTGAGTTGTGAATTATGAATGAATACAAAATATTTGTATCCAGATAATTTTCAGTAATCAAAATGAACGCTCAAATAGTAATATTTGGGCGTTTTTATTTGTTTTTGAATTATATTTTGATATTATGTTTTGATGTTTTTCTTCTTAAAATATCATAGAAAAAAGAAAAAAGTCTTATATTTGCGCTTAATTAGGTAATTTAGCCATAAAACAACATCATAATCTCTTTTTTTCTGAATATTCTTACACATATCTACGAGTTGCACGCACAAAAGCGCAAGGCTTTTGCGGTACTTATTGACCCTGACAATGTTGATGAGAACGCCTGCAAACGTATTGCCTTACTTGCTCAAGAAAATAATGTAGATTTTATTTTTGTGGGAGGAAGCCTCCTAACAACGGATAATCTTACCCAAACAGTAAATATCTGCAAAGCAAATACCACTATTCCAGTGGTTTTATTTCCTGCTAATAGCTTACATATTGATAATGGCGCAGATGCAATACTTTTTTTGTCGCTAATTTCTGGACGAAATCCAGAGTTTTTGATAGGACAACATATTTTAGCTGCCCCAAAACTCAAAAGAAGTAATTTGCAAATACTTCCTACAGGCTATATTTTGATAGATACAGGAAAGCCAACGACAGTAACTTATATCAGTAATACAACGCCTATTCCTTACGAAAAAGATAGTGTAGCAGCTTGTACGGCACTTGCAGGAGAGCTTTTGGGGCTAAAACTTATCTATATGGACGGTGGGAGCGGAGCAGAAAAACCTATTAGTAAAAGTATGATAAAAGCCGTTTGTGATACAATAGATGTACCTTTGATTGTGGGTGGAGGCATCAATTCCGTTGAGAAAGCAAAAAATGCTTTAGAAGCAGGCGCAGACATTATTGTAGTAGGGAATGCGCTAGAAAAATCCCCAGAATTATTAAAAGAAATAGCCTTTTTAACCACAAATTTTGTGTAAAAGGTGATTAAAAGTATAAACAAAATTTAGAAAGTGAAGGTTACAATTAGGTTATTGAAGTGTTTATACATCAAAATAAAACAGATTTAGTTAAAAATATTTAAAAAAACACGTTTAATGTCAAAATTTCAAGGTTTATCAGTTAGTCCTATTGGTCTTTTACCAATTTTTTTGTTTACTTCAGGGTTTTTCTTCCTTGTAATGCTTGTGTCGTATGCTACTCTGCGTAATACACGTACGAATATGCGAGATTTCCAAGAAAGTCTGTTTGCTATTTGTGAATTACGGTTGCTTTTTGTTGTGGAAATGCTTGTTTCTACTAAATTTCAAACAGAAATTTCTACAGAAACACTTACAAAAATGAATGTTTTAGCAACAGAAATTAAAAAAGAAACTACATCATTACAAGAAAAAATAAAAATAGAGAACAAATTTTTGCCCTTACTCAATGAAGTAAAACCTGCTTTAAATGCTAGTTTATCAAAAGAAAATCTCCAAAAACTAACAGATTTGGACAAACAAATCCTAAAAAACAAACAAGGTTATATCCATTATTATGAGGCATATAACAAAATGGTTGACCATATTCCCTCCAAATTTGCCGCCAAAATGTTCGGTTATAAGAAAATAGCTTAAATAATTGTGAATTAGAAATTGTGAATTGTGAATGAAATACAAAGTATTATTCAATTATTTAACTAATCACCATAAAGAACTCAATATAAAAGAACAAGATAAAAATAACAGATTTTGATAAAACTTTGAATTTTATTACTATTTTTACAAAAAATATCTTTAAATATCTTTAAAACTACTTAAAATTGTGGATTTTGTATTCATTCCTAATTCACAATTTCTAATTCCTAATTCTTAAAACTATGACCATTCACAAAGAAGGACACACTATTTTATTTGGTACGCTTGTCGTGCTTGTAGCTCTTAATGTTGCTATTACTTATCTTTTACCAGAATATCAAATCCTGCAGACAGGCGTTATTATTGTTAGTATTGTACTTTATTTGATTGTTTTGCAGTTTTTTAGAAGTCCAACAAGACACACAAATATCAACCCATTGCACGTTATTGCACCTGTTGATGGCAAAGTGGTGGTTATTGAAGAAGTGGAAGAAACAGAATATCTCAAAACAAAATGTATTCAAGTATCTGTTTTTATGTCGCCTATCAATGTACACGTAAACCGTAATCCTGTGGCAGGTGTAGTAGAATTTTTTAAGTATCACCCTGGTAAGTTTTTGGTGGCTTGGCATCCAAAATCTAGTACAGAAAATGAACGTACAACAGTTGTAGTAAGGCGTGAAAATGGTGTAAAAGTGCTTTTTAGACAGATTGCAGGTGCATTGGCAAAACGTATTGTTTGGTATGTGAAAGAAGGCGACAACGTACAACAAGGTAGCGAGTTTGGCTTTATCAAATTTGGCTCACGTGTGGATATTTATTTGCCTTTGGGAACGAAAATAGCTTGCAAATTGAATGATGTAACCACAGGCGGAGAAACAGTTATTGCAGAGTTTTTAGCATAAAGAATAATGATAAAGTTTTAAAAAAACATCAAATATGACACTTATTTTTGAAACAAATAATCCTTCTACATTAGAAAAAATGATGTTATTCGTCAAGTCACTAGATGACGTAAATATCATTAGGGAAGATACTATCAATACACAAATTCCTATTCCAACCATTAGAAAAGGAGATAAAACAATTAATCCAAAAGCTCTTTTTGGTATTTGGAAGGATAAAAATGTGACCATAGAAGAAATTAGAGAAAAAGCTTGGAAACTAAATGACGTAACCAGAGAGGGAAAAACCGTTATTGCAGAGTTTTCAGCATAAGGAATTAAAAACAAAAAGCCTCCTTGAAATAATTTCAAGGAGGCTTTTTAATTAAAAAGCACTACACTCTCAACACTAAAATCCTACCATTACGAAAGCTCCCCAAAAATAAGGAGATTTGTATTTTTCTTTTAGCTTTAATTGTGCTTGTTTGAAAGCCGTAGAACGGTTGCCACCATTTGCAACAAGTGCCTGATAAAAATTCTTCATAAGTTCTTGTGTAGCCATATCATCAACCTTCCAAAGGCTCATCACAAGTGCGTCAGTACCAGCTACTTGGAAAGCACGTTGCAAGCCATAAACACCTTCACCAGCCACCACAGTACCATTTCCAGTTTCACAAGCACTAATAATGGTAAGTTCTGTATCTTCCAAATTCATATTCATCACCTCGTAAGCAGTCAAAACGCCATTTTCAGTTTCTTTAAGTGCTTTTTGGTCAGCAAGTCCGCCAACAACCGCTTCAGAGCCTGCAAGCATCAAACCCGCTCTTAAAAGTGGATTTTCCTTTGCTTTTGTTGCCTCAATTCCAAAAATTTTACCATCTCCTTCTTTCACATCATCAAGGAAAAATCCGTGTGTGGCAATATGCAAGATAGTTGGGTGTGTCTTGTCGTCAATTTCCTTAAATTTAGTTTCTGATGCCTCATTTCCCATCAAAATAACCGTTTTATAACCAGTAAGCAGAGGTTTTATGCCTTCTACTTCTTTTTTAGTGCCTGGAAGTGGCGAAATAGCTCCAGTAGTACCATAATTAGGATTTCCTATCAAGACTGCCGTTTTAGTTTTATTGGGTTTTGCGAGTTTCTCACGCTTTTTAATCATAGGAATATCACGTGTATTAGTAACTAACACAAGGTTTTGGTCTTCAATAACGTATTTTCCATTAGGTTTTAAAAG
>JANYGM010000263.1 GCA_025362415.1 bacterium | reverse complement strand
GGCATATTTAAAGTTAAATAGAGATGGTATTGCTAAATATTATTATTCAGAACGTATCAAATTTAGAATAAAATAAAACATTAAAATCTAATATTACAAACTATGAAAAAGCCCTGCTTACATAGTTTGTAATTGTTTTTTTGTAGTTGTTTAGGTTGTATTTTGTAGGGGCTGGGCTTGCCCCATAGCCGTCAGGCTAGTCTGGTTTACTTTCGTTTTGGCACTTGAAGTTTTTTGCACCGTCAGCTAAAGCAGACGGCAAAACAGACTTTAAAGCACTTGAAGACCATATTTCTATTTTTTTACTTTCTTTGCCGTCTGCTTTAGCTGACGGTGCAGAGATATTTGAGTGCTTAGCCTGACGGCTATGGGGCTTGCCCCTGCCCTCGTAGAGCAGGTTTTTGGCTTGTTTTTTGTTTGTCGTGTTGCTTTCGCAAATTGGGCAGGGGCAAGCCCAGCCCCTACATTCTAATACATTTGTTTCAATTCGTAAATATTTAACCTAAACAGTTACATTGTCTTTACCATTACTGCATTTTATTTTAAAGAAAAAACAATCAAAATATAACATTTTATTCAAAAAAACGTATATTTGACAAATCATCTTTTAACATAATAAAATGAAAAATAACCTTAAAAAACATCTAAAAACCTATTTATTTGTTGCTTTTGCTACTTTTTTAAACTTGCAAACCACGCAAGTTTTGGCACAATTTGGCGACCTCAAAAATAAACTCAAAAACAAAGCAGGGGACGTGAAAAATGCCACAGGTGTTGATGTGGAAAAGATAGGCAAAAATGCTGTGGTCAATCAAATGAATAAAGGACGTGCCAGGTATGATTCTACCAACTTTTCTATTGCTATTGCCGTAAGTGATGAAACTGGTTTTTATGAAGAAAAAGACCTTTTTAGAGATATTGGCGCAGATAAAATTGCTGCCAATATGTTTATGAATGATGGAAAAGTAAATGCCACTACTTTTGTAGATAACGACCCTTTGCAAGTGCCAAAAACAACCAATAATACTGGAGAAATGGCATTTTCTAGTAGTAAATACGCTACTGCAGAGAAATGTTTTCTTTCTGCTTTGAGTGAATATAAGGCTTCTGGCGCAGAAAACAGCATTTTTTATAATAAAACGCTCTCAAATCTTGGTTTGCTTTATACAGT
The DNA here is from genome assembly GCA_025362415.1 of bacterium. Lineage (GTDB taxonomy): Bacteria > Bacteroidota > Bacteroidia > Cytophagales > Thermonemataceae > JANYGM01. The sequence goes on along the minus strand of JANYGM010000263.1, from coordinate 1,574 downwards.
TACGGCACGAAATGAAGAAGCAGAAAAATATATCAATATTGCACTAGCACAGAAGGAAAAACTTTTGGGCAAAGATAGCCCTGATTATGCTTTTTCGCTGAACAATAAGGCTATTTTATACACACATTTGGGACAATATGATGAGGCACAACAACTTATAGATGAGGCTATTTCAATAGTTGAAAAAGCTAATTCTAAGGATAGAATGCCACTGGCTATCCTTCACAACAATAAAGGTTATATTTATCAGACTTTGGGACGTTTTACGCAAGCAGAAACTACCTACAAAAAAGCACTAGAAATTGCAGGAGATGAGTCTAGTGAGAAAAAGCCTAATTATCAACGTATGATGACTAATTTGGCACTTTTGTATCAAGAAACTAACCGTTTTGATGATGCCGACAAGATTTTTCAGAAAGCTATCAAAATCAAAAAAAATAGACTTGGAACAAAATCTCCTGATTATGCGCATTTGCTCAATCTCGCAGCTGCTAACTTTATGCAAATGAATAAGTTAGATAAAGTAGAAGATTATTTGAAAGATGCAATGAAAATATATGAAGGCAAATTTACGAAAGTAAATCCTGCTTATGCAAAAGCACAAAGCAATTTAGGTGTTTTTTATAGAATAAAAGGTGATTTGAAAAAATCAGAAGAAAACCTAAAAGAAGCTTTGGCTACTCGTTTGGTTGTTTTGGGAGAGAATCACCCAAAAACGCTACAATCAAAAGAGGAATTGGCTATTTTGTTTTGGCAAAAAAATGAGGTCGTGGAGGCTGCAAAACTGTATAGAGAAGTTTTAAATCAGCAAGATGAGTTTATACAAAAATATTTTCCGCCTATGAGTGAGGCTGAAAAAGAGAAATATTGGACACGTTTGCGCCCAACTTATCAGCGTTTTTTTGCATTTGCAACCGCTTTTGCAAAGCAAGACCCACAACTTTTGGTAGATATGTACAACTATCATACTGTAACGAAAGGCATTTTAGTTTCCTCTACCAACCGCATTAAAAAGACAATTTTGGCTAGTAAAGACGCTAAATTAATTGCTGATTATAACGAATGGATTGCTAAAAAAGAACTTTTGTCAGGACTTTACGAACTCTCAAAAGAAGAACTTTTAGAACAAAAAATTGATATAAAAGCTATTGAAAATGAAGCAAATACATTAGAAAAATCACTTTCTGCTAAATCAGATGCTTTTAATAAAGGTTTTAAAGAAGATTTTGCAGATTTCGCCAAAATTACTAGCGTACTTGCACCTGATGAGGCTGCTGTAGAAATTATCAATTTTTATAAATTTGATAAACAACTTACGGATAGCTCGTATTATGCTGCTCTGATAGCCGTAAAAGGTGCTAAAACACCTCAATTAGTGCTGATGACCAACGGGAAATCAATGGAAACAGATGATTTTGCGTATTATAAAAATGCTATTCGTAGTAAAAAAGAAAACCAGTTTGCGTATAAAGCCTATTGGGAAAGTATAGAAAAGGCTTTAGTAGGAAAAAAGAAGGTTTATACTTCTCTTGATGGTGTGTATCATCAGGTAAATATGAATACTCTTTTAAAAC
>JANYGM010000217.1 GCA_025362415.1 bacterium | reverse complement strand
TGTCCCCCTCCTTTTCAAGGCTAGCATCTTGCTAGGGTTAGGGGTGGTTTTAAGATATTTATACCATAACTTATTCATTATCAAGCTATAAAAACTCTATTATCAATAAAAAGAAAATTTATTTATGAATGATATTTTATTTATGCAACGTGCCTTAGATTTGGCGGTTTTAGGCGAGGGAAATGTTGCACCAAATCCGCTGGTGGGTTGTGTAATCACGCAAAATGACAAAATTATTGGAGAAGGTTATCACCAAAAATATGGAGAAGCCCACGCAGAAGTAAATGCTATAAATAGCGTTTTGAATAAAAATTTAGATGAAAATTTACTCAAAGATAGCACTTTTTATGTGAGTTTAGAGCCTTGTTCTCACTTTGGGAAAACACCTCCCTGCGCTGATTTGCTTATCAAATATCAGCCTAAAAAAGTAGTAATTTGCAACCTTGATAGTAATCCTTTGGTGGCAGGAGAAGGCGTTGAAAAACTACAAAATGCAGGAATAGAAGTTATTAGTGGTATTTTAGAAGCTGAAGGAAAGTTTGTCAATAGGCGTTTTTTTACTTTTATGGAGAAAAAACGACCTTATATTTTTCTAAAATGGGCGCAAACTATTGATGGTTTTTTGGCGCATACGAACACGCCTACAAACGCCCATACAAATGAGCAAAAGCAAATCAGTAATGCCCATACACGCCCATATACGCACAAATGGCGTACTCAGGAGGCAGCTATTATGGTGGGAACGAATACCGTCAAAACAGATAATCCACGCTTAGATGCACGTTTTTGGGTAGGAAATAATCCAATAAGGATTTTCATTGACAAAAACCTTTCTGTTAGCCCAGAAAGCCATCTTTTAGACCAAACAATACCAACTTTGTGTTATAATTTTATCAAAAATGAAACAAAAGGAAATTTAGTTTTTGTTCGTTTGGAAAATAAAGACAATGACATTTTAGAGAATATCCTAGAAAATATCTTAGAAGATTTGTACAAAAGAAAGATTTTATCTGTAATGGTGGAAGGTGGTACAATGTTGTTGAATACTTTTTTAGAGAAAAATATTTGGGACGAAATAGCCGTTTTTCAGTCTAAAAAGCGGTTTTTTGAAGGGATAAAAGCTCCATTATTAAATATTTCTCCTAATAAAATTATACCAATACAAGAAGATAATTTATTGCATTATTTTGTAACTTAAATATATATGAAATAAAATAACAAGATATAAAACTACAAAAAATTATTTTTATGATATTTTATGATAATATTTTAGTTTTGCCTTATTTTATGTAATTTTGTGTATGACCTTTTGCATCTCTTCTCTATTATTTATGATAAAATCTTATGAAAAAAATACTGTTTATAATCCTTTGTTTATGCTTTTTCTCGTTTAAAAGCTACGCCACGCATATTGTAGGCGGCGAGGTAAGGCTTATCTATCTTGGTACAAACAACAATTATAAGATTGTTCTTAATGTTTATTTTGACAATATTAATGGCTCACCTACTGCAATAGACCCCACGCTAAATGTTGGTGTTTATAGCAAAACTTCTCGGAATTTAATAGAATTTTTTATGCTTAATCAAATAAGTCAAACAAACATACCCTATAGTAGTGATGCCTGCCAAACTGGCGCACTTTCTACTAATATTATTTTGTATTCTCTTGATGTTGTGCTAAACCCTACACTTTATAGCGAAATAGGAGGTTATTTAATGGTTTGGGAAAGATGTTGCAGAAATAATGTGATTACCAATATTACTTTTCCTGGTGCTGCTGCCAATGCTTTTTATGCAGAATTTCCTGCTATTATAAGTGCTGGACTGCCTTTTAGAAATACCTCACCAGATTTGGGACTTCCTCCAAGTGATTATCTTTGTGTCAATCAAAGTTCTACTATCAATTTTGGTGGAACAGACCCAGACGGAGATGCCCTTGTTTATTCTCTTGCAACTCCTTATAATGGTGCTTTTGCATCAAATACAGCAGCTTCACCGTTTAGTGTTCCTGCAAATATTCCGACTTCGTATCCTACACTTATTCCTGATGTAAATTGGGCAACAGGATTTAGTGCCACTAATGCCATTCCGAGTGCCATAGGGCAACCTTTGTCTATCAATGCTACTACAGGCGTACTTTCTGTAAATCCAAGTTTAGTTGGGCTTTTTGTTTTTTCTGTCAAATGTGAAGAATTTAGGGCAGGAGTGAAAATAGGTGAAATAAAACGAGATTTTCAGTTTTTGGTAAGAAATTGCCCCGCTAATACTCCGCCAATACTTACTTTAAATACGCCACAAGGAAATATCTACAATCCTATAACAGATATGATAATGGATTTTAGCAATAATGACCCAAATTGTATGACACTTGTTATGCGAGATACGCCAAATGATATAATCACACAAATTAGGGTTATTCCTGTAAGTACAAATTTCACTACTACCGACTATACCATTACCACAACAAGATTGCCAATAGGCGCAAGTGGAGTGGTACAGACTACTTTATGCTGGAATGTTTGTAAAGTTAGTACCTCCCCAACCGACAAATTTATTTTTGATATACAGATTTTTGATGCTGGTTGCCCAACTGTCGGCACAGCTACCACACGGGTAACATTATTTGTTATTCCAAAACCTCCCACAACGCCACTCATTGCTATTGTGGGAAGTACGCCCAATTATAATACGCTTACACGAGCTGCAAACGTAGTATTAGGTGATTTTTTGCGTATTGATGTGCAAGCAAGCGACCCAGACAACCGTTTGATTATGCTTACTGCTAGTGGTACAGATGCCAACGGCACAATTATAAGTTTTAATCAATATGGAGCAAGTTTTACTACAAGAACTGGTGCTGGTGTCCAAAATTCTTCGTTTTTGCTTACACCTACTTGCGCCTCTCTACCCCTTAATCAAGCCATTGATTTAAAAATAACATTTAAAGTACGTCAGCAAAGCGGTTGTGTTCAACGTGCTGATAGTCTGATAGTTGATGTAAGAATTTCGCCAAAATCAATTATTCCTCCAATTATTACTATTGTGGGAAGTACACCTAATTTTAACTCCACTACGCAAACGGCAAACGTAGTGGTAGATGCACTTTTACGTATTGATGTGGAAGCAAGCGACCCAAACAACCGTTTGATTATGCTTTCTGCTAGTGGTACAGATGCCAATGGCACAGCTATAAATTTTAATCAATATAGAGCTAGTTTTATTCCACAAACAGGTACAGGGACATTGCGCTCATCATTTTTCCTTACGCCTCTTTGTACTGCTTTGCCACTTAATCAGCCAACAAATTTAAGAATAAAGTTTAAAGTGATGCAACAAGATGATTGTGGGCAAAGTGAAGCCAGCCTAGTAATTGATGTGAGAATTACGCCAAAACCTGCTATTTTACCAATTATTACCATTGTAGGAAGTACGGCTAATTTTAATCCTATCACGCAAGAGGCAATATTAGACTTAAATGATGTTTTACGCATTGATATTGAAGGCAGAGACCCCAATAATGGCATTATTACGCTTTCTGCCTCTGGTACTGATGAAAAAGATGCAAATGCAAATATTGATTTTAATAAATACAATGCAAGTTTTACACCAAAAACAGGCACAGGAACGCTCCAATCTTCGTTTTTGCTTACCACCTTTTGTGGATATTTGAAGCCCAATGAGCAAATTAACCTAAAAATAAAGTTTAATATAGCGCAAAAAGATGGCTGTCCACCAGTTGCTGAAAGTCTAGTAATACGTGTGAAAATCAAAGAAACAGAAACAGATTTCTCTAAATTTACACCTTATAATGTGTTTACGCCCAATGGAGATGGAAAAAATGCCTATTATGCACTAGATAATTTACCAAAAGAAAATTGTACTTATAGTTTTCGTAGCTTTATAGTTTACAACCGTTGGGGAAAAGAAATTTATCAAACAAATGATAAAAATTTTAAATGGAGTCCAGAAAATTTGCCTAGTGGCTTGTATTACTATTATTTGGATTATGACCAGAAAAAATACAAAGGAAATATAACGGTTTTGTATTGATGTTTTTGATGAAAAATTGAGATATTTAAAAGAAAATAACTAAAAGTAAAAATGGAAAAATGGAAAAAACAAAATATGATAGTATTTTCAAAAGATTAGTTAAAAAAGTATTTTTCAAATTGATGGATACCGAAATTAACGAGCAAATTACTGATTATGAAGAACTTACCTCGCAACCAGTTGAACTTCCAAAAACGCTGGACAGAAAAGCTGATTTTGTATTTTTAGTCACGAAAAATAAGAAAAAAAGCATTTTTCAGCTAGAAATTCAAGCAGATAACGACCCAAATATGCCTAACAGAATGCTTACGTATTTGGCACTTCTCAACGAGTTTTATAACACGAAAGAAAAAGGAATACGCAAACCCTTTATGCAAATTAGGCAAGTAGTGCTATATTTGGGCAACTTGAAACGTGATAAAAAACTCAAAAGTAAGATGATTTTTGAGCGAGATTTTGGCTATTCTCTTCATCAGTACAAAATTATCAATATTTCAGAAATTCCTTATGAGGAATTTTTGAAGAGTAAAGAAACCTTGGTATTCGCTATTTTAGGGAACTTTAATAGCCTTGATGCTGTTGCTGTGATAGATGAAATTGTGGAAATCAGCACAAAATTCTTTGAAAATATCACAGAACGCAACGAATTTTTAGCAGATTTGGTGACGCTTGCCAATTTGCGCAACCTCTCAGAACTTGTAAAAGAAACCGCAGAAAAAAACCCTAAAATTATGGCACATAACATTGATTTTACCAAAACACTCCTTTTTGTAGAAGGAGAAAAAAGAGGAGAAAAAAGAGGAGAGAAAAGAGGAGAATTAAAAGGAAGACTAGAGCAGAAAATTGCTAGTAATCTAGAAACTGGGCGTACAATGCTTGCCAAAGGCTATACAATATTCCAAGTGCAAGATGTTACTGGACTTACTTTTGAAGAAATCCAAAAATTGCAAGATGAAATAAATAATGAAACAAGCAAATAATAGCTTCTTTTTCAAACAAAATCCTTCTAATTAAACAAATTAGAAGGATTTTTTTGTATGTTTGTGAAACAAAACGCACAACTATTTATGGTCAATATTTCTAAGAAAAAACCTTCTTATCTGATTAGCAAAGATTTAAGAACGTATCTTCGTAAATACCAACGAGATACACAATTATTACTCAAATATGATGATTTGATGCAATATTCACAGGCTTTTCCGCTAGTGGACAAGAAAGGACAAGATACACTTTGGTTTACGGTTATTTATCCGCAACACGTCATACAAGAACTAAATAATCATTTGACAAATGTTTATGCTATTCTCAAAACTGGTGGAGAAGCAGGAGTAATGGAGCATTTGAACATAGATAGGATAGATTTTTGTAGTTTTGGCAACTCAAATCCGTTTCGTATTCGTGTGATAAACCGTTTTAATGATAATTATGACTATTTTTATGTAAAACGTGCTGATGCTTCTCGTTTGTATGGTTTGGAATTGGAGCATTTGTTGTCGCCCAACCGCATCAATTTTTTGGTACACAAAGAAACACTCATAGAAGAGCATATTGCAGGTATTCCAGGTGATGCGTTCATAAAAACATATCTCACACGCCCAGAACTAAATAAAGTCCGTTTGGCAAAAGAATTTATTAAGTTCAATGAAAGATGCTTTATACGTCTTTTGGGTGATATGCGTTCTTATAACTATGTCATTGATATTACGCCAGACTTTGACAACGAACAGTACCGAGTGCGTGCCATAGACTTTGACCAACAATCTTTTGAAGGACAAAGAAAAATGTATTTGCCACAATTTTTTAAGGAAAATAATGCCATTGTAGCACTTTGTACACAACTTATCAATTTAGAAACTGCCAAACAATATCAATATGAAGAACGCACTTTGCTGGCACGCAGGCTAAAATCTGCTCGTTATCGTATCAAAGATTTGATTGATGCAATGCGTAAAGATGTTATTTCTACTCCTGAAAAAATCCTAGAACTCAAAACTGCACTTGCCCAATATCACAAAAGAGAAGATTTTTTGAAGTGCAAAAATATGGGTGATATTGTCAGAATGCAATTAAAAGTTATTCTCTCAAAAATAAAAACGAGGTGATTTTTGAGGTACGAGGTTTGAGGTACGAGGTACGAAGTTTGAAGTTTATTCTTTTTTGCTATATTTGCAAATGTTTGGAACTATTTTTGTAGGTTTTAAAATCAAAAATCAAATTCTCTAAATCTAAAAAAAACTAAAAATCCAATGAAAAATAACTTAAAAAATCCTTTCTTTATATTTCTGATGCTGTTTTTTGCTTGCGTATGTATGCAAACGCAACACTCACAACTATATGCACAAGCAGGCGGAAATGAAGCTTATGGCAGTAGTGCCAAATCTGCTAGTAGAGCCAATTATTACCAACATTCTGACCAAAAACAAAATGTCAAAAAAGTGGCTAATGCCAACTTTTATAGTGATGATGCACTTATTTTGGGTGCAAATATTTTGATAAATGTAGAAGCAGACAAAATGATAGCTATTTTTAGCCTTTCGCAGATTGCAGAAACGAGCGAGGAAGCAAATAGACTAATGAATGAGCGTATCAATACGTTTAGCAAAGATTTGATTGCTACTGGGATTGTTCAAAGTGATATTTTTGTTGATATGATTTCGCTAACGCCCAATTATGAGATAGAAGGGGAGAAAAAACTGTTTAGCCGTACTTATAATGAAGTTCCTAAGGGTTTTGAACTTCAAAAAAATATGCATATTGGCATCACAGACGAAAGAAAATTGCAAGATGTTTTGGCACTCGCCACAAAAAGTGAGATTTATGAGTTTGTAAAATTGGAGTATGTGGTGGCTGATATTAAGAAAATTCAGGCGCAACTTCAAGATGAAGCCATCAACGCTGTTGCTTTGAAGATAGAAAAAATGAAAAAATTAGGCGTTGTTTTGAACCCAAATAACCGCCAAATAGCAGAAGATTTTGCTATGAGTACGCCTGCGGAGCAATATGATAGCTACTCTATTCCTAATCAGAGCATCAGTAACAAAAAATCTGGGAAAATAAATTTTACTAAAAAGCCTGTTATTTCGTATTATAACAAGATTTCTGCTGATGGTTTTGATGTTGTGATAAACCCTGTAAACACGCTAAAACCTGTTGTTCAGTTTACGTATGATTTGAAAGTGAAATTCTTTAAAGAAAAACCTACTTCTTTGGTGTTTCTCACGCCAAACGGAGATTTGAAACCAATACAAATACCTAAGTAATAAGCTAATAAGCAATTTGTTAAATAAGAAAAAATATGGCAAAAGTAAATCCTAAAATAGATTTAGTTTTTAAAAAACTTTTTGGAAGTGAAGAAAATAAAGATATTTTGCTTTCTTTGGTAAACGCTATTCTGCCACAACATCAGCAAATAGCCTTTCTATCTCTCAAAAACCCCTATAATTTGGCAGCTTATACAGATGGAAAACTAACTATTTTGGATATTAAGGCACAAGATGAGTTTGGTATTCAATATGATATTGAGATGCAAATACGAGGGTCTGATTTCTATGGAAAACGCACTTTGTATTATTGGGCAAAAATGTTTGGCTCACAACTAGATTATATGACTGACACAGATGATATAGCTAATAATGACAATGATACAGGTTTCTTAGACCTCAAAAAGTGTATTGTGATTAGTCTTATGGATTTTAGTTTTTTTGATGACACAGAATATCAAAGATGTTTTACGCTAAAAAACAGAGAAACAAACCAAATTCATAAAGATTTAGACTATTTAGATTTGTATTTTATAGAAATGAAAAAGCTGAAAAAAGATTTGGGCTTTGCGCAAACTATCCTAGAAAGATGGATAAAATTCTTAAATAATGCTTCTAAATATACAAATGATAATCTTCCGCAAGAACTAGCAGAAATCAAAGAAATCAAAAAAGCAAATAAAAAGTTGGAAATAATGCACTTTGATAAAATAGAACGTGAGCATTATGAAGGGCAACAAAAATATAGACTTGATGAGGTTTCACGACTACAAGATGCTGTTCATAAAAAAAGTACACTTATTGCAAAAAATCTAAAAGACCTCAATATTTCTCCTTTGGATATTAGCAAGGCAACAGGGCTTTCAACAGCAGAAATAGAAAAATTATAATTCAAAATGACAAACTCCCCTACATTTGAAAAGTATCTTCTTGGCACATTAAAAGTGCTTGGCGTTTTTGTGGTGCTGTTTTTTTCGTATCAAATGTATAAAATTATTGTGCCATATATATTGGTGCAAGGTAGTTGGTGGCGTACTGATATTGATTTTTTGATGTCAAAACAGAAAATAGTGCGTTTGTTGCATTATATGGGAGCTTTTTATGTGCATATTTTTAGTAGTTTGCTGGTGCTTTTGGCAGGCGCAACACAATTTTCTCACGTTTTGATGACTAAATATGCCGTTATTCATAGAAATATAGGCAAAATGTATGTTTTTTTGGTGCTTGTGATTAGTGCGCCTGGTGCGCTAATAATGTCTTATTACGCTAATGGAGGCACTATTGCAAAGATTGGTTTTATTATTTTGAGTATTTTGTGGTGGGTTTTTACGTGGTTGGCATATACTCGCATACGTGAGCGAAAGTTTATTAGTCACGCTAATTTTATGTTGCGTAGTTATGCTTTGACGTTCTCTGCTATTACGCTAAGAATTTATCAGTTTGTTATTCATCAATTTTTTGGGTCAGATTTTCCATTGGATAGCCTAGAAACTTATCAAATGCTTTCTTATATGAGTTGGATTCCTAATTTGATTGTAGCAGAAATCTTAATTTATAGAGGATTTAATGACTGGGTATTGAAAAAAAATAGTTGATATTTTGAGTTTAAATAAGATTGCGTCAAACATACCAAAAGTTACAAAAACACTCCTATTAAAAAATATGTGTCTTTTTGATGAACATACTACTTTTTTTCTTACTTTTGACAAAGTTAGGACTTACGCAAAAAAGTTCTAAAACCACCCCCAGCCCCTCCTTAGGAAGGAGGGGAGTTTGTCCCCCTCCTTTTTAGGAGGGGTTAGGGGTGGTTTTTAATAGGTTTTGCGTAAGTCCTAAAAGTAACAAATATCAAC
>JANYGM010000201.1 GCA_025362415.1 bacterium | reverse complement strand
ATTGCTGATGGGGCAGACAACGCAGGCAGTTTAACTGCAAGCGTCATGAAGCAACCATTTAGTGTTATTTTGCTTGATGAGATAGAAAAAGCACATCCAGATGTTTTTAACCTACTTTTACAGGTGCTTGATGACGGTATTTTGACTGACGGTTTGGGACGAAAAGTTGATTTTAAGAATACTATCATTATTATGACTTCAAATATTGGAGTGCGTGATTTGAAGGATTTTGGGGCAGGAATTGGTTTTGCAACAAAATCAGCAACAGATAATATGGGCGAGATAGCAAAATCTACTATCCAAAACGCACTTAAAAAGACGTTTGCACCAGAATTTTTGAACCGTATTGATGACGTGATTGTCTTTAATTCTTTGGAAAAAGAACATATGCACAAAATCATTGATTTGATGCTTAAAAAAGTTTTCAAACGCATTGAGGTAATTGGCTACAAAGTGGAACTAACCATAGAAGCAAAGGATTTTTTAGCAGAAAAAGGCTACGACCCTGCGTATGGTGCAAGACCTTTGTATAGAGCTATCCAAAAGTTTGTGGAAGACCCTATTGCAGAAGAAATCCTGAAAGGTGAAATGGTGCAAGGTGATACAATTTTGGCTGATTTTGATGAAAAAACTGAAGGAATTATCTTTTCTGTTAAAACTAAAAAAACAGCTTAATTGAGTTGTGAATTTTGAGTTGTGAGTTAAATACATTAAATAGTTCATAAATAGATAACGACATTGATAAACTGTATTCAGCCCCAGCGGGGCAGTATATTTATAGAAAAACAAGTGTATTTCGTGTTTCGCTCCAGCGGAGCGAGATATTTATAACACTATGATTGTTTTTACAGCCCTTTGATTTATCAAGGATTACGAAAAATAACAAATTAATAGTGTCGTTATCTAAACAAGCTCATAATCAGATAAAATAAATAAAAACAGGATAATACAAATTACAATAAAATGTATTTGTGTTATCCTGTTTGTGGTTAAAATCTTACATCTTAAACACAGTTTGAAAATATTTTTTAAATTATTTTCAAAAAAATAGTTACCTTTTATTACCATACCGTATATACCTACAAAAGCAACAGAAATCATTTAAAACAACTTACAACAACTTACAATAACTTGGGATAATTTGATACAATGTTTTTTGTGCATTAGCTTTTTTTATGACAGACGAACAAATATTAGAAAAAATAAGAAAAGGAGACGAAAGTGCCTTAGATTATCTTTATAAGCAACATTATAAAATGATGTTGCGACTTGTTACCAAAAATAGTGGAAATGAAGAGGAAGCACAAGATGTTTTTCAGGAAGCATTGATTGTGGTTTGGCAAAAAGCGCATAAAGAAGATTTTGTACTTACTGCAAAACTAAGCACTTATATTTATAGCATTTGTCAGAATCTCTGGAGGAAAGAATTAGAGAGAAAATCTAGGCTCTCACACGAAACAATAGAGGGCGCAACCTCGTCTAATGATGAGGCGCAAGAACGCATACGTATTGTGCGTGAATGTATCACTGCGCTAGGAGAAACTTGTAAGAAAGTGCTTTTTTATCATTATTTTGATGAACTTTCTATGCAAGATATAGCCGACAAAATGGGATTTGCTAATGCAGATACGGCAAAAACAAAAAAATATAAATGTAAAAAAGAACTTGACGAATACGTCAAAAAACATTATAAAATTACAGATTTTTTGGAATAAAATAGTTGTTTGTGAGGACACAAACAACGGCAATTCAGAAATTGACCAATAAAATTAAGCAATTAGAAATATATAGAAATAGTTTAACACACTAACTTTCAATACAATGAATTTCAATAATAGTCATAACGACAATAATAGTTTAGACCAAAACATAGAGGGCTATCTACGTGGCGAGCTTTCGCCTATGGAAGCCAGAGGGTTTGAGCAACAAATAGCAGAAAATACTGATTTGAGTGAGGCTGTGCAGTTTCAGAAAGATATTATTGATACACTCAAAGCAGAACGTAAAGCACAACTAAAAGCACGTTTGCAAAATATAGAACTTCCAAAAAGTGTTGGACAAGGTGCGTTTTCTACACCTTTTTATGCCAATAAAAATGTAGTTGCTGCAGGTATTGTGGCTATTACAAGCGTTTCTGCCGCTTTATTATTCTTTTTTAATACTGATAACAAAGAAATTTCTTCTGAAATCTCTCATAATACTCCCAAAAACTCCTCCCAAATTCTTACAGAAACCTCAAAAGAGAGTGCTGATAAGAACGCTATCAAAAACATCAAAGAAAATCAGCCTTCTATTGTCAATAATGACAATATTTTTAGAGAAGACAAAATCTCTACAAATAATACCGCAGAGAAAAAAGATAACGCTAGTAATATTGTTACAGACAATAAAGCAAAAAACACAACCGTAGCAGAAATACTTGTAGCGGAAACACCAAAAGAGGAAACAAAAATCCCTACAACAACTAAAGAAACCAAAAAGATAAATTTTGAATATCAGCATTTTTATCAATATGATAAAAATAACGAAACTTTGGTATTCGTTACAGATATTGGTAAACACAAATTCTTGAAAGATATTGACTTAGGCAATGGTACAAGAGATTATTTACTTTGGAATGACCTTTTCTTTGAAATAAAAAACACACAAGATGTCAATAATCTAAAAGATGGACTTATCACCAATGAAAATCAAATTTTGCAGTTGCAAACTATTTTCAAAAGGAAATAATATTGAATTAGGAATTGTGAATTATGAATTATGAATTAGGAATTGTAAATTAGGAATGAGATACAGCATATTTGTGGATAAGTTCATTAGATTTAATAAGAAATACAAAAACAATTAAACAATTCAGTCCAATGTCAAGAAAGCTACCCAATTTGGATAGCTTTTTTGTTTATGTAAGTATTACGTTTTGTGTTTTATGTTTTGTATTCATTCACAATTCCTAATTAAAAATTCCTAATTATTTTAGTCATTCTTAAACAAAGAATCCACAAACTCCACACTATTGAAAATCTGCAAATCTTCTACTTTTTCACCCACACCAATATATTTAACAGGTATTTTAAATTCATCAGAAATTCCAATTACTACACCACCTTTTGCCGTTCCATCTAGTTTGGTGATAGCTAGTGAGGTTACCTCTGTAGTTTTAGTAAATTCTCGGGCTTGTATCACAGCATTTTGTCCTGTACTTCCATCAAGTACGAGCAAAACCTCGTGTGGCGCATCAGGAATAAACTTTTGGATAGTTTTTTTCATCTTAGAAAGCTCATTCATAAGGTGCAATTTGTTGTGCAAACGCCCTGCAGTATCAATAATCAAAATATCAGCTTTCATTTCAGTAGCACGTTTTGCCGCCTCAAAAACCACTGCAGAAGGTTCTTTATTCATTCCTAACTCAATAACAGGCACGCCTACACGTTCTCCCCAGAGTTTTAACTGTGTTACGGCAGCAGCACGAAACGTATCAGCCGCACCCAAAACAACTTTTTTGCCCATTTGATGATATTGTGCAGCTATTTTTCCTATTGTGGTAGTTTTTCCTACACCATTCACGCCCACGACCATCATCACATAAGGCGTATCAAGCACAGGAAGTTCAAAATTTTGATTAAGGGATTTATTTTCCTCCAAAAGTGCCGCAACTTCTTGACGCAAAATCTTATCTAATTCTTCTGCATTGATATATTTATCTTTTTTTGCACGTTCTTCTATTCTACGAATGATTTTCACAGTCGTTTCCACGCCTACATCAGCAGAAATAAGGATTTCCTCCAAATTATCTAATACTTCGTCATCTACTTTTGTTTTTCCAACTATTGCTCTGCTGATTTTTGAGAAGATGTTTGTTTTGGTTTTTTCCAAACCTTTGTCTAAGGATTCTTTTTTTTCTTTTGAGAATAATTTATCAAAAAAGCCCATTTGAATTGTGAGTTGTAAGTTGTGAGTTGTGAGTGAATACAAAAAAGTTTTTTAGAACTATTCACTTTCGCAAATGTACGAAAAATCTTCACAAAATCTATACAAAAAATCTTTATAAAACACAAAAACAATTTCTATTGCATTTTGCGCATTTATCAATATACATAATTTAGTGCATTATAAGTTATTTATCACAATTTTTTATAAGAAAAAACCTTTTAAAATCAAAATTTTTATCAAATGTTTTGATTTTTGGATTATATTTTGTATGTTTACTAATTGTTACACTTTATTAGCAAATTATTTTCACGAAATTACCAGTTAATCAAAATAAAAATGAAATACATTCGTTCTATTTGGGAGATGCAATTCTTTGGAGTTTGCACCCGTTTGGGGGAAAAAATGGGCGTGGCAACTGCTAGCATACGTTTGTTCTTTATTTATGCAAGTTTTATTACTTTTGGCTCTCCTATATTTGTTTATATGTCGCTGGCTTTTATTATGAGTATGCGTTCACATTTCCGCAAGTACAGAAATACCGTTTGGGACGTTTAATAGAGTTTTTATAGTTTGATTATCAAGTATTTAACAATAAATTGGCACTAAAAACCACCCCCAACCCCTCCTTAAAAAGGAGGGGAGTAAAATTCCCCTCCTTCCTAAGGAGGGGTTAGGGGTGGTTTTGATATTTATTTGTGCTAAACATTTGATTATCAAGTAATAAAAACTCTAATGTATTCACATCATACATCACACATCATATATCATACATCAAAGTTATTTTCCTTTTTTGTTGAGTGTACCATCAGGAACGCTACTTTTCAAGGTAAATTTTTCTAATTGCAGTTTATTTTTTCCTGAAAAACTAGCTCTTTCAAACTTTTTGTAAGTTTTATAAGTACCTTTTGGAGCTTTTGCCATAGGCTCTGTCACGCTTATTGTGTCGCCATTCAAATCAACTTCTTTTCTTACAACAGGCTGCAAAGGCTTTTCATTTTCGTCTTTTATTTCTACTTTATATTTCTTTTTAAACACTCTGCGCCACCATTTTACGCCAGAGTACGCATCTAAATCTTTGTGTACGTCTTCACGTTTGGCAACTGCACCATTATTGTCGTTTTCTGCACCAAAAAAATGTGTATGGTCTTTGATTTGATGACAAGAAGATAAAGGACAGCGTTTGGCACAACACGCATTAAGCATTAAGCCTACTACAATTATACCAAAACCCAACAAAAATTTATTAGAAATAAATCCTAACGCCAACTTTACTTTGTTCATTACTTAATAATTTCTTAAATTATTCTCAAAAATAAGAAAAATACAAAACTTTCCAAAAAAATAACTAATAAACTTTTTGCAAATCAATTACGAATTATCAATTACAAATTACAAAAAAATGCAAAATGCTGATAATCAAGTTGTTAGGTTATTTTTTAATGGAAGTAAAAATATAACTCAACAATTTGTTGCAAATCCAAAACCTCAATTATATTTCAGAATATTTTAAGAGTGTTTTTTTTCTTCAAATGCCACTAATTACTCTTTTAGAGTAGTTGTACTTCACTGTATATAGTCTTTTATAGAACAACGGCATTATTCCTAAGCTGTTTTTATAAACTTCACTAAATCACGTACTTGACCCAAAAACTTGGTATCTTCTGAAAGTTTGCTAATACCTTCTTCTATGCTACGGCTGATTTGTTCGTGTTCTGCTTTATTTTTTACATCATTATCTTCCACTTTGATACGTAGCTTTTGCAAAATACTTTCTTGATGTTTAATATTATCCTGTAATTTTGAAATAAAAGAGCTAGGCGTATTCATATCCAATAAGTTATCTAAGGAATTTAGACGAGTTTCCATTTCATAAAACCTACTACGCAATTCCTGTGTATCTTCACGAGGATAAAAAGTTGTTTGTTTAATGCTATACAAACGACTCACAATATATGCCTGCAAACGTACTGCGGGGCGCAAACCCATAAGTAAAAGAGCTACAATAGCACCCCAATAGCCAATAACGGTGATATTGAAAAATGTCAGTAACGCAAGCCCTATTGCAGAAATAATATGTAAGCTAACAGCAATAATCAAGTACCTTTTTGTTATTTTTTCCGCATAAATTTCATTCTCTGGGTCTATTTTCATATCTCTTTGGCGAGAAATTTTGATTTCATCCAGCACCTCTTTGGCAGAAAAATGCACATTCCAAGGCATCACCACCACCACAATAAGCCACCAACACGACACCAAACCCACAATCCAGTCCGTGAGTGTACCTTTAGGGATTTGCAACCACTCCAAAGTACCATAACCAATCACTACGGCAATTGTAATGAAGATTACACTTGAAAAAACATTAACCATAACATTATTTAGTTTAATTTTAGTAGCGTATTTTTAATCAGGATTTATAAGATTTTAGGATTTTCAGGATAATACAGAATACAACTTTTTCTTTGTATTATCTTTGTATTATCTTTGTATTTATCTTGTCATCTTGTAAATCCTGATTCTGAAAAGGGGGCAATTAAAGATTTTTCTTAACTCTCGCACCTACCGTAAATATCTCATTTATAGGGTCTTGACGCATATATTGCTTCACTTTAAATTTATAATTTCCTTTTTGTGGAAATTTAAACTTATCAAGTGCCGTTATTTCGTGTTCATACAAATCACCCAAACCACTACCAAAAGGTTCACCTGTACCAGCATCTAAAAGTTGCAAATTTTGCAAAGAGGAAGAAATAATTTTGCCTTTGTCGTCTTCCAAATAATAGGTTACATAAAGATTATAAAACGCATATTTAGAGGAGTTTCGTATAATGTAAGAAATATCATAAGTTTTGCTTACATCTTCAATTTGAAAACCACAAGAATACACATCAGCTACTTTCCATTTACCATTGTCTATGTCTTTTGTTTGCTCATAAATAATGCCATTATCTTTGCACGAAACCGCAAAAAACAGGAATTGTAAGGAAAATAAGGCTATTAAAATACTGTTTTTTACTTGTTTATTCATTGATTTTATGTTATTCCTTTTGTTTTTTAAGCCGTTTGTATCTTTACAAGCAAGAAAAATCTATACAAAAAAGCCTCTCAAAATAGTAGAAAGGCTTTTTTAGTATATAAATTTTAGTTTATTAAAATCCAAAAGGATTAGCTTGTGCGCTTTTTTCTTTCATAATACTCACGCCACCAATATTGGCAGTAAGTGTGATTTGTGTTATCCCAGTAACATTATCATTAGAAAAAATATTAACATTATTTTTTACTTGTTTTGTACCTGACGAGCTACCGCTCGGTGTATAACGAAGTTCCAAAGTAGCAGTTTCACCTGCTTTGATGGTATTTTTTGAAATAGTATGTGTTACACAACGACAGTCAGATTGCACAGATGAAATAGTCAAATCAGCTTTTCCAGTATTTTTTACAGTGAATTTTTGCGCTACAGTTTGTCCTGCTTGTATGTTTCCAAAGTCGTGGTTTTGCTTGTCCAAAGTCAAAATGATTTTTGAGGCATCTATTTGTTCTTGTGTTTTGCCTTTTACTTCTCCTTGAATAGTCAAAGTAATACTACCATTTTTGGCATTACTGACTACTGTTACAGATTTATTAAACACGCCAGGACGACCATTACTATCAAAAGAGGCAGAAATTAGCCCTTTTTTGTTGGGTAAAATTGGTTCTTTTGTATAAAAAGGAGTTGTGCAACCACAAGAAGCATTTACACTCTGTATGATAACAGGCTGATTACCAGTATTTAAGAACACAAAATCATATTTGGCTTGTACACCTTCATTGACAACGCCAAAATTATGGCTTTCTTTTTCAAATTTTATTTCTCCCTGCGCCATAGCAGAATGTGCAGCAAAAGTAGCTACAAAACCAAAAATAGCAGTCAAAATAGCATTTTTTAGGTATTTTTTCATATACTTTTATAGTTTAGTTTGATGGATTTCTAAATAATTGTGAATTTTAAATAATATCAACTAATCACAGACTTACTTAAAATCTTACTAAAAACAACATTAAAAACCTTATAATTCTAATTTTCTAAGGTTGTCTTGTGTGAGTGGTTTGTTGATATATTTTTTTACAAATGGGTATTTTTGAGATTTGTTCATATCTTGTGGATTGATAGAAGAGGTAAGCATTACAATCTTGCAATGTGCTTTGGTTGCATCTGTAAGAGCTTCAAATTCTTCTAAAAATTGAAAACCGTCCATCAATGGCATATCAATATCCAAAAAAATCACTTCTGGAAGAGCTTCTATGGCAGAGGCAATTTTTTCCATATTTTTCAAAAATTCTATGGCACTTTTACCTCCTGTATGTGAAAAAATATTTTCACATATATTAGATGCTTCTACAATTTTTTGGTTGATAAGATTGTCAATTTCATTATCATCAATCAACATTATAGTTTTGTACTTTTTTTCTTCAGACATAATTCTATTTAGTTTAAAGCTTAAGTTTAGATTTTTGGTGCTTTTCCTAATTGTAATGATGAATATTTGAGTAAATTTATCAATAAAAAATAAAATTAAGACAAAAAAAAAGATTTTTCTTTGTCTTCATCTAATTTTTGATTACTTTTGTGAAATTGGTAACACATAAAATTAAAAAAGTAATTAAAAAAAGCAATTAAAAATAACTTTTTAAGCTCAAAAAATCTAAACTTAAGCTTTAAACTAAATAGAATTATGTCTGAAGAAAA
>JANYGM010000200.1 GCA_025362415.1 bacterium | reverse complement strand
GGTTATAATAGGCTTTGTAGGAATATTTTTGCTATTCAAATTAAGAAATAGGAACAGCAAACAGTACAGACTGATTATTTTTATGTCTTTACTAATAATTTCACCACATATTATACGAAATGTATATCTTTCTGGTTATTTACTATTTCCAATTGATAAATTAGATATTTTTACATTGAATTGGAAAATCCCACCACACGAGCTAATTGAAACTACAAAATGGATAGCACTTTGGGCGCAAGGCGTTACTTATGAAGCATATAATCCTACTAACTTCCAATGGATTTCTGCTTGGTTCAAAAAATTAGATGATTTTGATGTTGTCATTTTAGTTGCATTACCCATATTCTTTGTTCTTTATGGAGTAGGGTGTATTTTTTACAGGAAAATATATTTGAAATTTCTTCCAATCATTTTAATTACTTTTGTAGGTATTAGTTTTTGGTTTCTTACTGCCCCTGCACCTCGTTTCAATTATGGATTTCTTATTTTTCCAATATTTTTTCTATTGGCAGAGGCTACAAACAGACTAAAAAATACAAATTATAAATATGTATTTTTAGCTATTGTGGTTTCTGTACAAGTACTTGCATTTAAAGGATTTGGTGCTATTCAAGGATATGTATTTTTCTTTCCAGAATATATGTCTAACATTGAGTTGATTGATTTCAAAAGTTGTGATAATAAAATAACATTTTACCGTCCCAAGAGTGGAGACCAATGTTTTAGAAGTAATTTATTGTGTGTCCCAACTAATATAAGTGTTGAATTGAGGACAAATGACATATCAGATGGATTTAGAAGATGCCTAAAACCTCAATAATGCTCAAAAAACCATCAAAAATAGAATTTTTTGACAAAAAATAACGGTTTCTTAAGTAAAACACTTCATTTCCTGTGGTGTCAGGTTTTTCTACCTGACACCAAAATACACAAAACAATGTATTTAAGCACGTCTATAAGCATAAACCCACCATATTTGCCAAAAATTATTCTAAATTATTATTATTTTTATGTATAAAACTAATAACTGCCTTTAGATCTATTTAAACGGATAAATTATAATTTGATACAATTAAATAATAATTTATTTTATTTTGCGTGTAACTAAAAAACACTACTAAATTATTTTAGTGGTGTTTTTTTGCGTAGCTATGCCCTTAACAGAGTAATAAGTTCTTTTGGAATAAAAAAGACATCTAAAAAAACACCATTTAAATGGTCAAAATCTTTGTCGGTTGTGATGAGCGTAATCTCCAAAACAGAAGCCGTTGCAGCTATCCACAGGTCATTTTTACCCATATTTTGGCTTAATTTTGACCGAATATTTTGATTTTTACCTTGACTAAACGTGTCTATTTCTACATAAGCATTTAGGATTGTAGGCTCTTCTATACCTATAACCTCCATATTATCCAGTAAATTTTGTAATTTAAGTAATCTGGTCACTCCCCACTCTAATTTAATTGCAAAAGACTGTATTTCTGCAAGAGTTACATAAGAAATATAAATCAATTCTTTTTTAGGATTGATATAATTTCTTATATCTTCTCCACCATCTCTTACAAGTTCTATGATAATATTTGTATCTATTAAAATTGCCATTATTTATTACTTTGTCCGTACATTAACGCATCTAAGTCTTTATCTTGTTTAGGTGTGAGTTTTATTGTTCCAACTACCTTAGACAAATCTTGTTTTATCCTCTTTTTTTTTCCGTATTTGTCAATACCGCCCATAGCCAGTATTTCTGCTACATTGTGAATTTTCATAGTTGTAAGTATTTAGGTGAATCTTATCAAAGTACAAATATACAAACTCCTTGCCATAAAGTAAGAAGTTTGAAAAATTTATTTTTTGATGTTTCTTTTCTGTTCCTTTATTTCTATGGTGCCAGGTTTTTCTACCTGACACCAAAATACACAAAACAATGTATTCAGGCACTTATATAAACACAAACCCACCATATTTGCCAAAATCCCCCCCATTTTGGTATTAAACATGTTTTTTGCATTATTTTCTTAAAAACTCTAATAATTGGTGAACGTATTCACCAATTATTACTATATTTGGTGATTATATTCACCAAACGTAACAATAAATATTTATGATAGAGAGGATTTTACAGCAAAAAATAATAGCTAAATTAGGGAAAGGAAAAGCAGTAATCATCATTGGAGCACGTCAAGTAGGTAAAACTACACTTATAAAAAATATTATCAATAACCAAAAGCACCTGTTTTTAGATGCTGACGACCCAACTATTAGAAGTCTTTTGACAAATGTCAATACTTCTCAACTAAAAAATATCATAGGTAAAAATACCCTTGTATTTTTAGATGAGGCACAACGCATAGAAAACATAGGAATTATGCTCAAAATTATAACAGACCAGTTTCCTGCGGTGCAACTTCTTGTTAGTGGCTCGTCAGCGTTTGAGTTGAGCAATAAAATAAATGAACCCCTGACAGGCAGAAAATGGGAATAAGCAACTGACTTTATTAAGTAAATTTGGATTAATAAAAAACTAATTTGTGCCTTTGTTTGTATGTCTTTTCTGCTGTTGTTTTTGCGTGTTCTAGCGTTAGCAAACAATGTACTATACCATTAGGGATTAAATAAAAATCAATATTATAATGCTAGATTTTATTAAAGAGAATAAAATTACTATTTTTAAAGTTGTATATGGTATTGTAATATCTAGCGTATTCTTTTGGTTTCTTTCAAGAGAAGATAAAGCAGAGAGTATTAATGATTTAGAAATTAAATCTTTAAATGGAATAATATTGTCTATAGAAGCTAAAACTCATGGAAATTACCGTGTGTACATAATTGATAAAACAAGAAATTATACTATGTACTATAATCTCTATGGTAATCATTTTTTTAACAAACAACATGGTATTATTAAAGCTGGAGATTCAATAAGTAAAGATAAAAACAGTAGAATACTATTATTTCATAGTTACAAGAGTAGAAATGAGTATAAGAAGGTTACGACTTATATATTACCATTTGCTAGAGGATATAAATTAAATAACATTAAAAGCTTAGAAACTCAATCTTTAAATGGAATAGTGCTGTCCTTAGAATCTGGAATAGGTGATGACTATCACATAGGTGTACTTGATAAAATCAAAGGAGATACTTTATGCTATAATCTTTCTGGTAATTATCTTTTTGGTGACAAATATAACATCAATATTGGTGACTCAATAAGCAAGGATACAAATAGTAGAATGATGACATTTTATAGCTATGAAGGTAAGGGAATGTATAAAGAAGGTATTATCTATGAATTACCTTCTAGTCGTAGCATCTTTGCGCCTTAGTTGATACGCCTTTTCTGCTGTTATTTTTGTGCCAGGTTTTTCTACCTGACACCAAACAATGTATTTAAGCACTTCTATAAGCACAAAACTACCATATTTGCCAAAATCCCCCCATTTTTGATATTATTCACTAAACGCAACAATAAATATTTATAAATAAAGAGTTTTTACAACAAAAATAGTGGATAAATTAGTGATAAACTAATTCCATTCCTTACTCTTGAAACTTCCAAAAAGTTCTAATTATTACATTTTTCATAAATTAAAATCCATTTCCAAAAATATTTCTTACTTTTGGTGCATCATTTTTAATTAAAAATACACAATCATTTTTATGAATTATATAGTAATTATTTTTGGAATGTTGCTTGCTTACTTGATAGGGGCTATTCCTACGGCTGTTTGGGTAGGAAAATGGTTTTATGGGAAAGATGTACGAGATTTTGGCAGTGGCAACGCAGGCGCAACCAATACATTTAGGGTTTTGGGCAAAAAAGCAGGTAGTTTTGTGATGGCTTTTGATACTTTCAAAGGATTTTTAGCAACAAGTTTGCCTGTTTTTTTGCCAAAATATGCGTTTATTTTGCCTGAAAATATAGTTTATTTTCAGTTAGTATTTGGAGTTTTGGCAGTTTTGGGGCATATTTTCCCTGTGTATGTGGGTTTTCGTGGAGGCAAAGGCGTTGCGACTGTATTAGGAATGGTGCTTGCACTACATTTGGGCGCATCTTTGGCAGCCATAAGCGTATTTTTAGTAGTTTTACTTGCTTTCCGTTATGTGTCTGTTGGCTCTATGACAGCGGCAATAAGTTTTCCATTATTTTTGGCATTTATACCAAATTTTAGACAAGAAAACCCTACTTTGCTTATTTTTAGTATAATTATTGCCCTGCTTATTATTTGGACACACCGTACCAATATTCAAAAACTTCGCAACGGAACAGAAAATAAAGCTAATTTATTTTCAAAGAAATAGCCCCCAAATCACTAAGGGGCTCGTTATCAAACTTTTAAAATCCAATTATTTTAAATACACAATATATACTCGGGAATCTACATTTGGACCTTCATCATCAATAATAATAGAGTTTTTATAGTTTGATTATCAAGTATTTAACAATAAATTGGCACTAAAAACCACCCCCAGCCCCTCCTTAAAAAGGAGGGGAGTAAAATTCCCCTCCTTCCTAAGGAGGGG